>CAZVKF010000035.1:0-7762 GCA_964627585.1 uncultured Candidatus Saccharibacteria bacterium
TGCATCTGGAATAGTGACATTTCTCGCATTCGTAAGGATAACGCCGCCAAAAGGTGGTGTGCAAATCGAGTTTGAGCCGCGTCGCAAGAGCGAATATCCAAGAGGCAACGTCAGCCATTTCATCGCATAATTCTTCCCTGTTGCCGTGTCTGAATGCCCTGCTTACTTCACCGGCCTCTTCCACAAGATGCGCGGCGGTTTGAAACAGCATAATGCGCGCATTCTGCCGTCCGTACAATCGTTTATGAAAAAGCTGATGCTCCCGAAGCGACAACGGCTCCCTTTCGTCCCGCTCCCGCCTCAAGCGGCGGAGGATATTTTCCTTATCTGGCATATCCGGATGCTCGAGCCCGCACAAACAATCGCGATCTCGCATACAGTACGGGCACACTCCCGGATATTTATGCCATAAAATATCCTGTAAATTAATGTCAAGACGATTTGCAACGGCATTGTACCAGGAAAAAATGCGCGGAATCTGAATCTGGAATTCGTCGCGGTAATCTTTTCGCGCGAGTTCCATTACCACCGCGATTTCTTCTATTAACCGCAGCAGCAGTTCTACATCGCTGTATCTGCGATTTGCCTTACCGTAAATATAATGGGACATTTTCTGGAATTCCGACAACATCTTCGGCTCATTCAAACGCAACGTATCCTCCGATCGCTCGCGGCTGTGCTCTACCACTTGACAATGGCCTCTTTGATATTTCTCACTCCGCCGCGCGGATTTTCAACATCGCCTTTATAGCGCGGGATGATATGAATATGAAGATGTTCGATCGTCTGTCCGGCGGCTTCGCCAATGTTTATTCCGATGTTATATCCATCGGGCTTCTTGCCCAAACCAACGTCAAGATATTTAATCGCGCGTTTGAAAAGTTCCCAAAAACCCCATTCTTCTTCAGAGCTAAGGTCGGTCATTTTCGCATCATGACGTTTGGGCATCAATTTCATATGACCAATTCCGACCGGAAAAGGTTCCCAGGCCGCAATCCAGGTTTTATTTTCCAGCTTGAAGTATTCGCAGAACGGACATTCCTTGTCTTTCTTCTCAGCCATAAATCCGCCATAATAAATTTAAAGTACGCTTTCATTATGAAACGCAGAATCTTTGTGTCAATAGGGATTTCTGAGGAATTGCGAAAAATGATATCTGAATGGCGGGAAGGATTTCTGTCGCCCTACCGCAAAGGGTTTCAAGCCATGCGGTGGTTGGAAGGAAAAAATCTCCACATTACGCTTATACCGCCATGGTATGCGGACGAAAAAGAAATTGGACAAGTAATAACGGCGATCGAGGCCGTCGCCGCTAAAAACCGCGGATTTGAAGTTGAATTCCGAAAAATAACCTACGGTCCAGACCCGCGAAGGCCGCGCCTGATTTGGGCGGAAGGACCGACGCCTCGTCAACTGACGGCTTTAAAAACTGGACTTGAGAATGCGCTCGACGCACAAAAAGAAAAACGCCTCTTCACACCGCACCTCACACTCGCGCGTTTCAGGCCGGAGAATTTCTCTTCGTTTCCGGTAAAAAAACTGGACGAAAAAATTGTATGGCGAGAAAACGTAGAAGACGTCCTTCTAATGGAATCGCATCTTTCTGCCTCGGGCGCGGATTACGAAATAATCGCTGAAATAGCTTTAAGCTAACGAGCGCGGGGCATCAGCCATCGCAGACGCCTATTCGCCAATTTATTCAGCCAATCATCGGAATAATAATAAATGTCCAAGAGTCCGGCGAGGGTGAAGAAAGAGCAAGCCGCGGAGCGGTGATGAATCTGAAAACCAAGATGCGACGCGGCATCTTTCAACGCGACGGGAATCAATTCCAGCCGTCTGCCGTCTTTCAAATGCAGCGGCTGGGAGTAGAAAAGTTCCGGCAGACGCTCTTTGGTGTGCAAAAATACCGATATCTGCCGAATTGATTTAAGATCGCGGCTGTCGGCAACAATGCTGGTGATGCCGTCGCAGAAAACGGCCCATTCCCTTTGAATCAGCCGCTCCACTTTTTTTGCGAGCAGCGGAGAAACCTCGTTTTTTGCGTAGCGCTGCATAACTATCTCCGCAACCGTTGCCTGAACAAGAAAATATTTTCCGAAGTTGGCGTAGAGATCGCGCCGCCCCAAATTGAAGCTGTCCAGATATACGATCTTCTCGGGAAAATATTCATTGCCCAACGACAGATATAGATCGCTCTTTGACTGCGCGAAATCCGCCAGCACAAACCCGTCTTTTTTCTCTATTCGCGACAAGGCCTCACATCCGACAACGCCCATTTCGGAAATAAGAGCGAGATGATTTTGTGGAAGCAGCGCGCGGATGGTTTCGAAAAATTCCCGCGAGGTGAAGGTCTGACTCAAAAATACTTCAACAGTTTTCGCCGGAAAGCCGAGCGGATTCAGAACGCGGTGATTGTCAATCTTAAGATTTCTTATTTTTACATCCACCAACAGCAGGTCCAACTCGTCAACGGACATTTTATTCGCGCTCCATGCGCGGTAGCGATCGAAGACCTGCCACACCGCCTGCGAGACAAGATTATCCAGATCCGCCTCGTCAATAACCTTTCTGCCGTTGTCGCGAATTATTTTCGCAGACGCATGCACTGTGGTAGCCAGCCGAGGATCCAATACCAAAACTACGCCGTAGACCTGAAGACGAGGTATGCGCTTAAAAGTTTTCTGGAGAAATGAGAAAGTTTTAGATGTATCGTTGTGCCAGCTTATATCCTGAGACCATCGGTTGATAATTCTTAATTTTTTCTCGCGCCAGTTGACTGATACTTTTGATATCGCTATGGAAGCGTCATTCGCTTCGACAACAAGAAACCGCTCCTCCTTTCTAAGGAAGTGGCCTAACGTGTTCTCAAAATATCGGAGAATCACTACTTGCATTATATCACATCTTGAAATTTCAATTAAAAGGATTATAATTAATTCATAATTGAGTGATTAAAAAGGTCGCTCTATAACATTAATCACAAGGAGGAAAAACATGGAAAGGGAAAAAATAACGATGCCGCCGCAAAAAGAAGAAAAGCAGGAAGCTGAAAAAGACAAAGGCGGACAGCAAGCGAAGCCCGGGAACTGGGCCGAAGAAGCCGAAAAGAGACGCAAGGAAGATCCGAATTGGTTCCGCGAACAGCAATAAAGCTGACCCCGCCCGTCCATGAACAGGCGGGGTTTGCTGTTTATTCTACCGTGGCCCTGATACGCCTAACTCCGGCTCCAACCGCCTCCTCTTTTATTATTTTAAACCTCCCTACTTCAAGCGTATGATTCACGTGCGGACCTCCGCAAAATTCCTTGCTGAATGCGTCCTCCAACGAATGGCCGACGTAATATACTTTTACTTTCTGAGGATATTTCTCTTTGAAAAAATACAGCGCGCCGGTTTTTTTGGCTTCTTCAATGGGCATCTCTATAAAACCCACGGGTAAATCCTTAGCCACGACGCCGTTTACGACTTCTTCCACTTTTTTGATTTCTTCCCGGGTCATTTTACGCGGGAACGTAAAGTCAAAACGCGTACGCTCCGCGGTAATATCGGAACCGGCCTGATGCGCCTCACCGCCCAGAACCTGCCGCAGCGCCTGCTGCATAAGATGGGTGGCAGTGTGCAGCCGGACTACTTTTTTAAGCTCCTCTTCGTTGCTCGCTTTCAGTTCGCCGGTGTCCAGAATCAAACCGTGGCCGCCGAACTTCTTTTCCGATCCGATACGCGACGTTTCCTTGTGTTTTTCAAATTCGCTCTCAAAGTCAACTTTGCGAAGATTTTTTACGGCTTCCGGCGGCGCCAGTTCTTTAATAAGTTCAAACGGCAAACCGAAGGTTTCATAAAGATAAAACGCCTCCGCGCCGCTGATGGCCTTATCGCTGAGGCGCCGTTCAAACGCTTTTAACCCCCGGCCGATCGCTTTCTGGAATTTCTGCCGCTCTTCTTCCATAACGGCGAGAATTTCTTTCGCGTTTCCGACTTCCGGATAAAAAACTCCGAATTTTTCAGCAACCGCGGAAGCGGCTTTCGGAAACAAATCGGAATGAATGTCATATTTAACCTGATACGCGAGGATGCGCCGCAATAAACGCCGCAATATATATCCCGCCTCTTTGTTTGAAGGACGCACGCCGTCGGCTATCAAAAATATCGAAGCGCGAAGATGATCGGCCAAAACACGCTGGATTTTTATATCCAATCCGTCTTTCGTTTCTCTAACTTTAGAAATCAGAGGATGCAAAACGTCGGTTTCAAAAACATCATCAAGGCCCTGCAGCATCGATACCAAACGTTCAAAACCCCATCCGACATCTACCCCCTTTTTCGGCAGAGATTTTAGAGTTTGATCCGGATTGCAATAATACTCCATGAAAACCAGCGTAGCGACCTCTACGTTATCAACGTAAACTTCATTTGCGGCTCCGCACGGCCCTTCGGTACCGGCCGGTCCCCAAAAATTATCGCGTCTTACACCTCTCCGGATTCTTTCCTTCGGCAAAAATTGAAGCCATGCATTAAAAGATTCTTTATCGAATGGAACGGCACCATCACCGTCAAAAACCGTCGCGGAAATACGATCCGGCGATATCTGAAAAATCTGCGTAAGCAATTCGTATGTCCATGCGATGGTTTCTTTTTTAAAATAATCGCCGAAAGAAAAATGCCCGAGCATTTCAAAAAATGTAAGATGCGTTTTATCCCCCACCTCTTCAATATCCGATGTACGGAAACATTTCTGAATTGAAGTGGCGCGCGCGGCACCAAAATTCTTCTCCGCGTCCAATTCGCCGGTAAAATACTTTTTAAATTGCTGCATGCCGGCGGTCGTCAAAAGAACCGACGGATCATCCGGAATTAAAGAAGAGGAAGAGACAACGGTATGCCCTTTCTCCTTAAAAAAACTGAGGAATTTTTGGCGAATTTCTTCAGAAGTCATTAGTATCCTTCCAGCGTCTTCGATTTTTCGTGCTGCTTGATTTTTTCCAGCGCCTTGGCTTCGATCTGCCTGATGCGCTCGCGCGTTACTCCGAACATCTTGCCCACTTCTTCGAGCGTATGCGTGACTCCGTCGTCCAAACCGAAACGCATTTTGAGTATCTTCTGTTCGCGTTCACTCAAATGCACCAATATCTCCCGAATGCGGTCTTTAAGCAACGCGCGCGCGGCAAGCTGGGACGGCGTCAAACTTTTGTCGTCCTGAATAAACTCGGACAGCGTCGAATCGTCGTCCTCATCGCCGATAGGCATCTCAAGCGATATGACGTCCTGAGAAATTTTCTGAATGTGTCTCACCTTTTCCGGATCAATGCCCATTTCCGCCGCAATTTCCTCGACTAACGGTTCGCGGCCGAGTTCCTGACTCAATTGTCTTTTGGCATGAGTGTATTTGGAAATGGTTTCCACCATATGCACCGGAATGCGGATGGTCCGCGACTGGTCGGCCAAGGCGCGAGTAATGGCCTGCCTGATCCACCAGGTTGCGTAGGTGGAGAACTTGAAACCCCTGCGGTAATCGAATTTATCAACGGCGCGCGACAGTCCGATGCTGCCCTCCTGTATTAAATCCAGAATATTAAGATGCGGACTGCGATTCGCGTATCGTTTGGCGATGGAAACAACCAGCCGCAGGTTGGCCTGTATGAGACGCTGCCGCGCTTCTTCGTCCCCGGTTTCGGAGCGTTTTGCAAGCTCTTTTTCTTCGGGTTGGGTAAGCAACGGCGTTTGCCCTATTTTCTTCAAATACATCTGGACAGCGTCGGGAATATTCTCGTCCGATACGGAAGTATCCATCAATTCCTTGTCGCTGATTTCATCACCCGATACTTCAATCAATTGTGCGGTTTCAACAACCTTGATATTCGCCTTCTCCAACCGATCGTATAATTCTTCCAAAAACGAAACATCTTCCTCGATGTTCGGGAAGTAATAAATGATCTCGGTATCGGTCACAAAACCCTTCACTTTCCCCCGCTGCAGCAGCTCATTAAACGTCTCCTGATGGAAAACGGATTTCGACCGCGGCGCTTTCTTACGCGATTCCGCTTTCCGCTTGGCTTTTTTTATTTTTTTCGGCTTGCGTTTTTTGGCTTTTTTCTTTGAAGCAGACATTAAATCAGTGTATATTATGGATCTTTTTGCTCACGTTATCAAGTTCCTGAAGCGCCGCACGAAGCTTATCTTCACTGCCGCTATCAGACAGCTGTCTGATCATAACTGCAAGTTCTTTCTGTCTTTCGCGGAAATACTCCTGTTCCAAATTTATCATCAGCTCATCAATCGCGGCCGCCGTCTTGTTTGCGCCGAGTTTTTCAATTTCCCAATCGGATTGCAGGTGAATGGCGTTTAGCACCCCCTCTACTGCCGCCGGTATGGGAGAAGAATTGGCCAACGTTTCATATGCCGCGCGGAGATGCGGGGGGAAATATTCCACCGCCGATCGTATTTCAGAAAGCTGGTTGGCACCGAGCGCCAAACCCAAAAGTCGTTCCGCGATCAGCGCCTTCCTGTTATTAGAGGCGAGAACCGGCGCCTGAGGTATGATCTTGAATTCCGCTCCACTGTGCGGAGCATCCGTCAATTGGCGTACTTCCGGCAGTACGTCCATCTCTTCCACAAGATTTTTTTCTTCGATTTTCGTTCGCTCCGACAGTTGATGCACCCATTGGCTCTGCTCCACGTCGCTGGCGATATTCTTTATTTTAGCGAGAACTTGCCTGATTTTCTGCTTGCGTTCGACTAATTGCGCCGCTTCAAAATCGGAAAGATATTGACGGAAATAGTATTGCATTGCCGGCTGCGCCTGTTCGATTAAAGAAACCAAAAGCCCCGGATGTTTCTGCGCAATTTCCGCAGGGTCTTTGCAATCCCGGGGCGGCTGTACAATCCGTACGTCAAAGTCCGATGCCGAAGCGAGGTCGATGCTGCGCTCGGACGCGAGCGCTCCGGCGTCGTCGTTGTCGAAGTGCAGTACGAGGCGGCTGCTCAAACGGCGCAGCACTTTCAAATGATCGGCGGTCAGCGCGGTTCCGGAAGTAGCTACGATATTTTTCACGCCATCCTGCCACGACATAAGAAAATCCATCTGACCTTCAACCAGTACTGCCTCATTCCTTTCTCTGATATCGTTCTTGGTTTTATGCCAGCCGTAGAGCAGGCGCGACTTGCTGAAAATCGGCGTCTCGGGGCTGTTGACGTACTTGCCTATGTCGGCGTTCTCGTACGCCGGGAGAATCCTTCCGGTGAATCCGGCAATTTTTCCGGCGTGATTATGGATCGGGAACATCAGGCGGTTACGAAAACGATCGAGATAAAATCCCTTTTCGCTGCGAAGCGTAACGCCGGCGCGCACCAAATCATTGACGTCGTAACCGAGATTGATAAGCGAAACCGTAAGCTCATCGGGCGACGAGGGGGCCAGACCAAGATCAAAAGTTTCGACAGTTTCCGTTTTCAATCCGCGCGTCTTAAGATAATCCGCAGATTGCGAAGATTGCCGCAGTAGGTTCTTAAAAAAATCTTTCGCCGCTTCATTAATGTCGTAAAAAATGCCGTATTCCTTGTAACTCGCGGGGCTGACCCTCCGCAGCTCCACTCCGGCTTTCTCGGCAAGAATTCGCAACGCTTCCGCGAATTCTATATGCTCGTACTGCATCAGGAAAGTAAAAATGTCTCCGCCGGCGCCGCAACCGAAACATTTCCACGACTGGCGCTCCGGCGAGACCATGAAAGAAGGCGTTCTCTCTTTATGAAAGGGGCATGCCGC
>CAZVKF010000036.1:0-7748 GCA_964627585.1 uncultured Candidatus Saccharibacteria bacterium
CGGAGACTTGCAAGTGCAGACAAATTGGACCGACGGGGCTAATTCCATCGAGGAAATGGCGCGGCAGGCGGCGGTAAGGGGGCTGAAATACATTGCTGTCACCGATCATACCAAGCGTTTGGCCATGACCGGAGGATTGGACGAGAAGAAAATTAAAAAGCAATGGGATGAAATCGATAAAATAAACAAAAAGTTGGGGGGCAAGATCAAAATATTGAAAGGCAGCGAGTGCGATATTTTAAAAGACGGCAGCTTGGATCTACCGGATGATATTTTAGCCAAACTCGATGTCGTCGGCGCATCGGTTCATTCGTATTTCGATCTTACGTCGCGAGAACAGACCGAGCGTATAAAGCGGGCAATGTCCAATCCGCATGTTGACATAATTTTTCATCCCACCGGCAGAGTTATCGGCAGGCGCGAGGCCTACCAGGTTGACATGGGAGAACTTATCAAGACCGCGAAGAGAACGGCCGCGGCCATGGAAATTGACGCTTATCCCGACCGTTCGGATTTGAAAGACGAATACATCCGCAAGTGCGTGGATGCGGGCGTGAAGATGTCGATTGATTCGGACGCACATTCTGTAACGCATTTCGGTTACTTGGAATACGGCATAGCTCAGGCGAGGAGAGGTTGGGCCGAACGAAAGGATATTATTAATGCATGGCCGCTGGATAAAATGTCTAAAATGTTGAAGAGATGAAAAGAGAAATTTCGGCCGGCTTTATCATTTTTAGGAGAACAAAAGATGGCATCAAATATCTTTTGCTTTATCATCGTGGGGGGTATTGGAATTTCCCTAAGGGCCAGATTGAGTCGGAGGAAAAAAGCTTAACCGCCGCGCTGCGCGAAACACGAGAAGAGGCGGGCCTTACGCCGCACGATTTGAGGATTATGAAAAACTTCAAGACCTATGAGCGTTTTTATTTCAAGCGCGCCGGCGTGCCAACTTTTAAAATCGTAATATTTTATTTGGCCGAGACCGGCAAGCGCGATATAAAAATTTCGTGGGAGCACAACGGCTACGGCTGGTTTCTTTTTCACGACGCCAAAAAAATAGTCGGCAAATATCGTGATACCGTGAAGGTTTTGCAGCAAGCGCGCGATTTTTTGGAAAAGCGGAAACGTGACCTAAAAACCTAGCTATTCCGTTACAAATTCAACTATCTTTTTAAAAATAGCTGGTTCGTGTTCGGCCAAATCCGCCAAGGTTTTTCGATCTAGGCGGATGTTTTTTTTGTGCAACGCATTGATGAATTTGCTGTAGGAAAGATTTTTTTGTTGGCGTACCGATGCGTTGATTTTTACATTCCAAAGTTGCCTAAAATCCCGCTTTTTTTCCTTGCGGCCGCGAAAGGCATGCGACCAGGCGTGAAGCAGCGCTTCTTTCGCGGCGCGTTCTTTTGATTTTCTTCCCCAGCGGAAGCCTTTGGTATAACGCAGGATTTTTTCCCGCTTTTTATGGGCGATTACGCCTCTTTTTACTCTTGTCATGATGTCCTTCTTGCCTCTAATGTTTTAAATACCTTTGCGTCGCCATCTTTCATAATTAAAGTTCCTCGTTTTCTACGAAGCTGATGGCTGGATTTTTTGATGCGGAAGTGACTGATGCCCATGTGGCGACGGATTACTTTGCCGTTCTTGGTTATTTTTATTCTTTTCGCAGCGCTTTTTTTCATAATTTTTTGACAACAGTCACAGTGAATCCGCGGCCGCCGGATTTGATCGGCGACATGATTTTATATTCCGGGTCTATAAGTTTGAGAAATTGTTCCAGTTTTTGCCGAGCCCACGCCCGGTTCGCCTTTTCGCGCCCTTTTAGCACCATCTGGATTTCTACGGGATGGCTTTCGTTCAGGAATTCATTTATCTTCTCGGCCTTCATCTGTAAATCGTTCATCGCCGCACGCCCGCTGATTCGTATATGTTTTAACGCTTGCGCCTTTTGCGAAACCCGCTGTTTTTTGAGCTCTTTTTCTTTCTGATAGCGGAATTTGTCGAAACTGATAATTCTTGCCACCGGCGGTTTTGCGGTGGGGGCGATTTCAATCAGGTCCAGGCCTTTTTCTTGAGCCATCCGCAATGCCTCTTCGCGCGTCAATATCCCGATGTTTTTTCCGGCTTCGTCAATCACGCGCAACTCGGGCGCCGTTATTTGATTATTGATACGGTTTGTAATTCCCTGTGTCAAGCGTTTAGGTAAGTGTAACAGATAAATATAAAAATCAAAAGAGTTAACTGGTGGAGATGGTGGGAGTTGAACCCACGTCGAAAGATATCCTGGTCCGCGATTGACAAGCTTAGGTGCCCCTTGCGGGGACTTTTGCCCCTTTTACAATGCCGACCCGGAGCGGCTTTCGGCATCGCCTCGCTTGTATGACACCCGTTTGTTTCTTAGCGAGAATCTGAAACCCGGATGCTTACGCGTTATGCGTAAGAGGGTACAAGGCCGTCGTATCCACCTCCGAAGAGGGAAGCGACAGCGCTTTTCGCCTTAGCAAATAAGTTTGCACTTATTTATTTCCCAGAGATTTTTAGCTCCGCCCTGGCGGAGCGCCTGAGCGCATGACCAATCAATCCTTCTCGAGGCCCGTCATCCCCAATTTATTCTTTTAATGTTCTTCTTATTTCCCGTTCCGTGTCCCTCTTCTTGATGGCTTCGCGTTTGTCGGCTTTCTTTTTGTGTCTGCCGAGCCCTATCTCTATTTTGATAAATCGGCCCTTATTATACACCTTTAAAGGCAGTAAAGTCAATCCTTTTTCGTGCGTTCTGCCGATGAGCTCTTTAATCTCCTCTTTCCGCAAAAGAAGCCGGCGGCTTCTTTTGGAATTATAATCCGCCGGAGTGTTTTTCGGCTGGTAGGGAGGAATGTCGGCGTTCAGCAGCCACAGTTGGTTATCTTTCACGACCGCGTAGCTTCCGGCAAGATTCATGCGTCCACTCCTGATTGCCTTAACTTCAAAGCCGCGCAGCTCAATGCCCGCTTCATAGGTTTCCAGGATTTCATAGTCAAATTTCGCTCTTTTGTTTACGGCATAGACCGGCATATTTTAAGTGTAGCATAAAAAACGAGTTGACCCCGCCGCCTTTTTGTGTTAGATGTTACTTAGCTTTTTGATTCTAAAACAGAGGATTAAAGTGATCCCGAATTGGAAAATTCGAACGGTGAATACAAGACGAAGACCTTGTTTGCGCGCCAAGCGCGTAGCAACACGCGGCGAGAATTGCTACGGAAAGATTACAATTCATGCCGAACCGATTTACTTTTTGATAGGCGATTTTAATATTTTGCCGCCCTGGTCTATTGAGGCGCTTGAACCGATTGAACTTATTTCCGAAGAAAGGCGGGCGCGAGCGATAGAGGAGGCCGGTTTCAACACTTTCCAGCTTAAATCAAGAGATGTGTTCATAGATTTGCTTACGGACTCCGGCACCGGCGCCATGTCGGTTAATCAGTGGAAGGGCGCTCTTTGCGGCGATGAAGCATACGCCGGTTCTTGGAATATGGATAGCTTGAGGAAGTCCGTTCTTGAGAATTTCGGCTATCCCTATGTTATCCCAACCCATCAAGGCCGGGGAGCGGAGCACCTGCATTCCAAAGTGATGATAACTCCCGGCCAGTTCGTGCCGAACAACATGTATTTCACCACGCGCCGTTTGCATCAGGAGCTGGCGGGCGGAGTATGGAAGGATTTCGTCGTGCCGCAGGCATATGAGCCGCAAAGCCGCTATCCTTACAAAGGCGAATTTGATTTGGAAAAGCTGGAACGTTTTATTGCGGAGGTAGGCCGGAGTCAAATCGCTTATTTAAGCGTCGAGGCCTGCGTTAACATGGCCGGAGGACAGCCCATTTCCATGGGTAATCTCATCCGCCTGAAACGTCTCGCCGAAAAATACGACATTCCGCTTTTTCTCGATGCCACCAGAATCATCTGCAATGCCTACTACATTAAGCGCTACGACCCTTATTACTCCATGTTTTCGGTCCGCGATATCGTCAGGGCCATGTGTTCGCTTTCCGACGGCTGCACGATGTCCGGAAAGAAAGACGCCGTGGTTAACATCGGGGGGTTTTTCGCGACGAAACACCAGTCCATCTATGAGCGCGTGAAAGATCTCGTTGTCGTCTACGAAGGCCTTTTCACTTACGGCGGTTTGGCCGGACGCGATCTGGAGGCAATGGCTCGCGGACTATACGAATTTTCCGAGGACGCCGAAGTCGGGTTTTATATCGCCCAATCAAGATATCTCGGAGAAAAGTTGCGGCTGGCCGGCGTGCCGATTGTGGAGCCGATTGGAGCGCATGGAGTTTTTCTGGACGCAAAAAGATTTCTGCCGCATATTCCGCAGGACGGTTTTCCGGCGCAGGCATTATCCGCGGCTATTTATCGTTATGCCGGCATAAGGACAATGGAGCGCGGCGTTGTTTCCGGACAGCACGGCCAGGATGCGTACGACGGCTTGGAGTTGGTGCGCGTCACCTTACCGAGAAGGGTTTACACTACGGCGCATCTTAAATATGTCGCCGAAGCGATTATAAAAGTTTACCGCGAGTGCAGACACGAAATCCGTCCGCTGCGAATGGTTAAAGAACCGCAGCACCTCAGATTTTTTAACGCCATGTTTGAAGCGTGTTGAAGAGGCCATCCGGCCTCTTTTTACTTATTGCAGTTTCTGAAACAGCGGCGCCTTTTTCTGTTCCTTATGTTTGCGGCTAATGGCCATATAGATGTGATACAGGAAGAGTCCGAGAATCGCCGTGAGGAAAGTATAGAACAAAAACAGGAGATAAAATCTCGGAGAGCGGTCTTCGTTGAACAGCAGCGATGCAAGAAGAGAGGGCTTAGTTTCTTCCTTAACCGGTTCAATAACGGTCACCTGAGGAGGAGTTTCCGGTTGCGGTTCCGGTTTTGGAGCTGGTTTCGGTTCTTGTTTCGGGGTTGGAGTTATAGGAGTCGGGTTGGATGTCGTCACGAAGACCGGCTTAGGATTAATCTGAGCCGAACAGCTTGCGGTAGCTGTCTTTCCCGCATCATCGGTTACGGTGAGCTGGGCGACTTTGGTGCCGATGGTTGAAAAGGAAGTCGAAATCAACTGCGCGGTACCGAAAATGTCTCCGCTCCACTTGTATCTTACCGGTTCAACGGCGCCGGCGAATCCGGCCGCAAAATCAACTTTTTGTCCTATGGTTGCGACCGAAGGTTCGATAACGCATGCAGCCGTGAATCTGTTGGATGTGCCGGCTGCGCCGCCGCCGTTATTAGATCCCGTTTGGTTGAATTCGTCTGAGTCCGGCGAGTCAACGAAAACAGTGACGGTATCGGTAACATTATCGCTGTCAGATCCATTGTCAAAACAAGTGAGCCGATATTTAGTGGTGACGAGCGGGGCTATCGGCTGTGAGCCGGAGGGGGATTTGTATCCGCTCCATCCCGTCTTTGCCCAACAATCAGTGCCGTCCGAGTCCCATGAAAGCATGGTCCATTCGCCTCTGGTTATGGAAGTGTCGTCGGCATGAAAATCCAGGTCCGGAATCGACGCAAATGCCGCCTGCGTGCTCAGAAACATCGCAACCGCAGCTACTGCTATGGCTATGTTTTTGGATATTTTATTCATACGGTTCAAATAAAGTTATGCCCGAATTGTTCCATTAATATATCTTATTTACATTGTTTTGTCAAGCTAACAACCGATTCCATAATCTCGTTGACATTTTGGGATATGTATAGATATACTCATTACGGTCTTTTGATAACTAATGAATCGGGAAGGTTAGCTTTATGGCAAAAAACGTAATTAGCTCGAATGTCCGGAGGGGCGATCTGCTTATATATAGCAATCGCGCCGGAAACTATGTTTTCGCAAGGGTCTTTGCCTTTGATAGCAACGACGAAGGCGAAGCAACTGTTCTGCTCGATCGCGGCCGTCCAGGACTGAAATCCATTGCCGTTTCACGGCTTCAAGAAATGAAGGCCAAGATTGTAAGCGAGAAAGAGCTGCTCAGGCACATCAACGAGCTCGGCAAGTGCTTTTCGGAATAATAAATATAGCGAAGAGGTTCCCGGACCTCTTTTTTTCATGCCATTTTTGAAGTAAAGTAAAGTAATGATGCGGGGAAATATTCGCCAGGAAATTCTTAAATTTGTGCCTAAAGGGATCGTTTTTTCAGTGGAGCGTCCCGAGAATCCGGAATACGGCGATTATTCCTCAAATATTGCCCTTGTTGCCGCAAAAGTTTACGGAAATCCGCCAGCTGGCGGACCGCGTGAAGTTGCGGAAGAATTAAAATTCAAAATTGTTAAAAGCCCGGTTTTTAACAATTTTGTTGAAAGAATAGATATTGCCGGGCCCGGCTTTTTGAACTTTTTTATTAAAAAAGAATATTTGCAGAAATCTCTTGCGGCGGTTTTGAAAAGTGATTTCGGCCGGGTCAATATCGGCGACAACAAACGCGTAAATGTCGAATTTGTTTCGGCCAATCCCACCGGGCCGCTGACCATGGCAAATGGCCGCGGCGGATTTTACGGAGACGCCCTTTCGAATGTTCTTGAGTGCGCCGGGTATGACGTCACGCGGGAATATTATATTAATGACGCCGGCAACCAAGTTAAGATTTTGGGCGAGAGTATTCTTGCGGCGGAGGGGAAATTGCCGCGCAAAGAAGAATACTATCGGGGCGAATACATAGAAAAACTTAAAGGCAAAACCGCCAAGCAGACGATCGCGGCCATTTTGAAATGGATCAGGGCTTCATTGAAAAGGGCGGGTATTGTTTTTGATGTCTGGTTTTCCGAAGAAAAAAATCTCCACCAGAAGGGGGAGCTTAAAAAGATGTTGGCGTTTTTGGAGCGTAAGGGATTGATCGAAAAAAAAGACGGAGCGGTATGGCTTGGCGACGCCGTTCTTGTGAAATCCGACGGCAACCCGACTTATTTTTTGTCGGATCTCGCGTATCACTATGATAAATTTTTCATGCGGAAATTTGATATCGCCGTAGACATCTGGGGCGCGGACCATCATGGTTATGCCGCGCGCATGCAGAAAGGCATCGCGGCCTTGGGGATTGGGCCGGAGCGCTTGAAAATCATCATTACGCAGCTAGTGCGTCTGGTCAGTAAGGGAAAAGAAGTCAGGATGTCAAAGCGTAAAGGCGAGTTCGTGACGATGGACGAACTGATTGATTCCGTCGGCCTCGATGCGGCGCGGTGGTTCTTTTTGGAAAAATCTCCCAATACGCATATGGATTTTGATTTGGACTTGGCTAAAGAGCGCTCCAGGAAAAACCCGGTTTATTATGTGCAGTACGCGCACGCAAGGGCGTGCTCGATTTTAAAAAAAGCGACAAGCGACAAGCGACAAGCGACAAGATTTTTATCATTGCTTGATGAGGCGGCAGAACTGAATTTGATAAAGAAATTACTTCAGTTGCCGGAAATTGTCGAAGATGTCGCGTCCGACTATCAGGTTCAGCGGTTAACGAAATACGTTTACGAATTGGCGCGGGCGTTTACGGATTTTTATGAAAATTGCCGCGTGATTGACGGTAAAAACGCCGACCTTACCGCGGCGCGTCTTTTGTTGGTGTCCGCCGCCAGGAAAACGCTCAAAGAAGTTTTGGAAGATTTGATAGGCATTAACGCTCCGCAAAAAATGTAATAGAGTTACAATAAAGCTGACCCTGCACCGCGGGCGCAGGGTATCTGGGCAGCTTTGTTCCTTAAGGTGTCGGCTCCGCCGACGTATA
>CAZVKF010000037.1:0-5809 GCA_964627585.1 uncultured Candidatus Saccharibacteria bacterium
ATTCATAATAAACTCATCCCTTTTCCTTAAAGCGTTCCATTTCCAGAAGTTGCTCCGGTTTCGTGGTTACAATCTTATCTTCAAACGGAGAGGCCACGATATAGATATAGGCGTGTTTTAAGCCGGCGAAAAAGAGGCCTTCACCGATGTTCGCTTCCAGCAGCAGATTTTTTTCCGCATCCGTGAGGTCGAAAGTTTTGGTGACGATGTCGATCATCGCAGGCGATTGCTTAAGAAGAAGCTGCAGCGAGGAGTTTGTTATGATCGGTCTTCCGTATTGGGAAAGAATGAAGTCCTCGACGTCCTGCGTTATCGTAGTGATGCCGAGGTAATATTTGCGCGCTCGTTTTGCGAGTCCGAAAAGGAACGACGCGCCGTCGGGATACTTCATCATCCACCACGCCTCATCAATCATCACAAGCCGTTTTTTGAATTCGGCACGGATAAGATTCCAAATGAAATTCAAGATGATATACATTGCAATCGGCCTAAGTTCTTCTTCGAGATCGCGAATGGAGAAAACGATCAGGCGGTTTTTGATGTCGATATTCGTCGGGCGGTTAGTGAAGCCGGCGTAACTGCCCTTAGTAAAGCGATAAAGCTGTTCCGAAATACTGCGTCCGCCTTCCATATTTTCGAGCACCGTTTCCAAATCTCCAAGAAGCGGCGGAGTCGCTTTGGAAAAATCTTTTTCCGGCACGATGTTTCGTGAAGCGTAAGTTTCCCTGATTGCGCGGTCGAGTATTCCTTCTTCTTGCGGCGTTATTTTACCGAGCATGATTTTTAGAAGGCCGACTAAATTAAGGAAATGGGATTTTAGAACGTCGCCCGGACTTTCGTCCGGTGGTACGATGGGGATCTCGAGGGGATTAATATGGTTTTCCGAGTCGAGTGAAATTTTGAAAAAACTTCCCCCGACGGCATCGGCTAGATTTTTGTACTCATTTTCCGGATCAATTACGATAATATCCGTGCCGCTCATGAGCGATCGGATGATTTCAAGTTTGGCGGCGTACGATTTTCCGGCGCCGGATTTGGCGAAAATAACCATGTTTGCATTTTCGAGGGAAAAGCGGTCGAAGATGGTCAGGGTATTGTTGTGGCGATTGATGCCGTAGAGTATTCCTTCGTCCGAAGTCAAATCTGCGGATACAAACGGGAAAAGTGACGAGGCCGGCCCGGAATTCATCGGCGTTGTAACTCCGACGCCGTCGATTCCAAGCGGAAGCGTTGAAGAAAATCCCTCCAGTTGCTGGAAAATGGCGGGTTTGCTGTACACTAGCCGGCTTTCGAGCATTGAGGCGATTTCAGTTTCAATCTTTTTAATTTCTTCCGCGGTCTCTCCGACGACGGTAAAGTACACGCCGATCTGGAAAAGGCGTTCCACCGACTGCTGCAGAGCGTCGCGCAGCGTTTCGATATCCTGGAGCGCAGTTTCGAGAATCGGATCGCGGATCATGCCTTTTTCCTGCTGTGAAGCGATTTGCGCCTCGATCTGCGTGGCCTTTTTTCTTAAATTACGAAGCGCGATCGCGGTTTCAACCGGATGAATGAATATGGAGACATCCATCAGGTTCGGAAGGTTGATGATCGGCGAAAACCAGCCGGTGGATAGATAGCGGGGGTAAGTAAGAATGAAAAAGGTTTTTGCTATTTTATTGCCGATACGTATGAAGTCGGAGTTGACTTCCATAGCCGCCGGCGCCAGGATATTTTTTACCGCATCCGAAAGACTTCCTCCGTCATCCGCTCCAATCCCTAACTGGGACTCGGGCGTTTTCGCAATTTCCAATTCCCTTTTTTCAACCGCCTCGGGATTATAAACGTTGTAGAAAAGCTCGATAAGCTCTTCGGTATTAAGCGGCACGGCGCGCAATCCGATTTCGCTTAGGCCTTCAGTGACGCGGTCAACGCGCTGGTTGAGCTGGTTTATTTGGTGCGCGACATCTTCTAGCGAGAACTTGCCCATTTTCGGCGTTCCGCCGCGCTTGAAAAGCTTCGAAAGTTTTAGGCCTTCCACTTTCGGAATCTGTATGGGGTCATAAGGTACGACCACGAAAAACTTTTTATTCATTACGGCATTGGCTTCCACGAATGAACGTACGAACTCTGCGTACTCGGCTATCTGGTTTTGGAGCAGTTCCGCTGTTTCAATCATCTCGCGCTCTTTTAGTTTTTGAAGATAGCCCTCAATATTAAGTTTCCGCGTATGTATTACTATTTGGAGTGAAAAATCGAGGGAATTTATGAAATTCTGATATGCTCCGAGTATCGCGTTTTTTTCCTCTTCCGACTTCAAATCAAAATTGATTCCGGTAACCAGAAGCACGCGGCGCAATCCGCCGTTCTTAAGGATTACTACGTCATCTTTGATGTCCTGGATGTCCACCAGCTCTTGCGTGGGCAGGGACGGCTTTTTCTCCGGCATATATTTATTATAAGTAATCTACTCTTTTTACCGCAACTTTTTCGCCGTTGGATTTTTCAACAGCAACATATTTCGCGGGTTTGGTTTTTTCGCGCTTGAGTTTATTGCGGCTGGTAAGCAGCTGCTGCCACAGTTCTTTAATGCCGCCGAATTTCAACGTTATACCCCCCGTTTTAACGTTGTTTTTGGGGCGTATCGGCCCCTCGGTCTCAATTTCTTCTTCCGGCGCCTCCCTTTCCGTTTCTTCGGCGCGTTTTTTCTGCCACAGGTAAAGACGCGGCTGCCAGTAGTATTTAAGAGCACGATAGAGAATTGTCGCGAGCGGTTGGCCGTTTATTCTGATAAAAGCGAACATTGCGGCTATAAAACCGAAAATTGCCGCAAAAATTAACCATAACCAGAGTTTGACGAAAAAAAATAATAGGAACGCGATGCCGCCGGCCGCCGCAAGATACAAAAACTGCTTCAGCGTTAACGGTCCTACGATTTTATCCTCGGTTTCTATAAACTGAGGGACTTGAAATTGCGCCATATCAACGCAAATCCACCACGTTTCCTTCAATGGCCGGTCCTGATTCTTTCTGAGGTTTTTTTGATTGCGGATTTACCTTTCTGAATGAACTTAAATCAATTACTTCCTCCGTCGGTGGCGGCGGGGGCGGCGTTTCGATTTTGGGACGGATTGGCGGCGGCGGTACGCCAACTCCGACGGTACCGCCAGGGCCAGTCTGCGGGTGTCCAGTCGGACTCGGCGCGGCGGGTGAAACCGGCGACTGGGGAAAGAGTGAGGTTTTGGGTCCGACATAGTGCACAATCCTTCCTTGGGGCGGTGCGGTTTTGGCTACTTGCGATCGCGGTTCTTTTTTGGCTTCTTCTTCGGTGATTTCTACGCGAATCGGAGTCGCTTCTTCTCTTTTCTGCAGCGTAACAGGTATGCTTATTTTAGGTCTTACGCTTTCGAGGATCGGTTTTAATTCGGTCTCCTTACGGAGCATGAATGGCGTTGCGGCTTCTCCGCTTGGCGCGGCCGGCTGGGGTATTGGCGGAGGCATTGGCGCAATTTTTTCCGGTGCGGTTTCAATCTTCGGTTGCGATACGGCACCGATGTCAACAATAAACGGCGCCGGCGCCATTTCTGCTTCTTTCCTGCTGGTAGGCACGGCTTCCGGCTGTTTCATGGCATCGGCCGGCTTAGCCTCCGCAGCTTGAGCGAAGGAGGGCCTCGCTTCCGGCTTGGATCTTAAGTCAACCCGTTTTTCTTCCGGTTTTAAAACCGGAGCAGTGGAGGGCGCGACTTCTCTCGGTTTTTCATAACGAGGTTTTTCTTTAACTTCGGCGGAAACTTGGCCGTAGCCGTATATTTTTTCAAGCTCCGATTTTAAAGGGAATAATATTTTCTGTTCCAGTTCTCCGTCTAAGGCATCAATCGTTTTTTTATCCCGCAGCTCCATGTAGTTGAAAAGCTCTTGGCCCAAATCGCGCGGGTTAAGAAAGCCGAGCATTGTTAATCCCACAAACTGGATTACGAGTTCGACATCCTCTTCTATCAGGGAATACTTTCTTGCTATTTCGCGTATGCGTTCAAAACCATAACGCGATTCCATGGCGTCCTGCAGTGGCGTGGCCAGTGTCGGATACTTTCTTAATATTTCTTGTTCGGTCGGAAATTGAAGCATAAGAAAGTGATTATACGCGTATAAAACTGGAAGGAGCTCCTGCCGGATGGGTTGGCCCCGGGCATACGGCGGGCGGATGCACGTCCGTTAAGGTGTAACCGCACGTTCGGCATTGCCAGTCCCTGAGTTTTTTCTTGATAAATCCCTTTTTGGCTCCTTGCCACGTATGATTCAAAATCGTGCCCGCCGTTACCGGCGCTCCGGCTCCAACCCCTAAATACATTAGTCCTTTGCCTACGGCCCTGGTCGGTGCGAGTACCGCTCGTGTTACCGCGCCGCCTCTGCTTCCGGCTGCCGCCATTTTTTGTGCAGTATAGGCCCCCCCGGTTTTCATAAACGCCGTTCCCGCCCCCTTGCCGGCTTTTGTCAGTTTTCCGGCCACCCATCCTCCGGTGGAGGAAGCAATTCCCGAAAATGTTCCGGAAATTTTATGCGATAATATTAATCCTCCCCAAACGAATCCCAGCAGTACAAGTATCTGTCCGGCTTTTGCCGGAAAATTTTCTATAAGAGAATTATCAATGGGGCCTCCTGCAGCCGCGCCAAGGGCAGCGGTTTGATCGGCAAGTTTTCCTATGTAATCCGCGCGCTTATTGGCGATTGTTATTGCAAGATAGAGGAAGAAAAGCGCGGAAGGCAGAAAAAATACCCAGCGTAGAAATTCATCCCACCATTTATCCCAAAGATGTTTAAGCGCGGGGAAGGCCCAGAACAGCCAGGCAATAGGAACAAGCACGAGCAGAAAAGTCAGAACCACGAATCGCATAAATAACATTACCGCAAGAACGATGAACGCAATTGCTATCAGGAAAGTAAATAAAGTTACGAAAAACGCGTTGCCGAAAAGATTAACCGCGCCGCTGAACGTAAATATTGATTTTATTGAGGCCGCCGCCGTGGCGGCGAATCCTTTGGCCTGCAGAAGGGATTGGGGCAGAAATGCCTGCATTAAACTCGATGCAAGTCCTGCCACGCCCGTGCCCGTAATTTTGCTCAGAAAAAAATTCGAAACAACGCCCGCGAAATCAACGAAGACGCCGGCGATAGTTAAGCTGAAATTTACGAGAAGCGCCGCGGCGATAAGTTTCCACAGCGTCTGATCCATGCCGTAACTTTTTATGCGAAGTATAGTGGCGAATGCAATTATAATGATAACGAGAACAAATCCCAAGTTCGCGAGGTCGCGCGCCGCCACCCATCCGATGCCGATAACGGCGTTGGTCGGGTCGAGGATAGTCGCATTTAAGGCTAAGCCATAGCCCACAAAGTATGCCATAAGCTGAATAAAGGCGGATCCTATAAATCCGGCGAGAAAAGTAATAACAATGACCGGTATGGTGATGGGGAGAAGGGCTATCCCGCCTACAACATCGCCCACTACGGTTGCCGCAGTTTTTGCTGCTCCCGTTATGCCCGAACTCGATGATGTCGCCGTTTGAGCATGCGCGGTTATGGCGACAAGTGAAATTGAAGCCATAAGCACGATAAACGCGATTATTAAAATCTTTTTTGTCATAACTATTCTTCCGTGCCCTCGATTATGTTGTCGACGACGATAGTTATCGGTTCAGCCTCTTTGACACCGCCCAAGGTGTCAATGGCCCTAATCTTGATGGTGTGCGATCCGTTCGAGACGGTCGTGGTGTCAAAGGTTTGTGAATAAGGCGACGACAAATCGGTGGCAATAAGAGTGTTATCAACGTAA
>CAZVKF010000037.1:5819-7730 GCA_964627585.1 uncultured Candidatus Saccharibacteria bacterium
GGATGATTCACCGCTGTGTGGGCCGTCCAGCGCCGTAGTCGTTGCCGAAATGGTTATTGTTCCGAAAACGGTAGAATTATTAGCCGGCGAGGTTATTGTTGCCGTCGGCACACCCACGAGACAATCGCTTAGTTGTTCGCCTTGTAATCCGGAGCATCCTTTGGATAAGCATTGGTTTAGCGTTTGGCCTGTTAATCCCGTACAGGCTCCGGCGCCGGCATTAGTCAGATTTTGATTTGCCTGAACCGCATCAATGCAGGCGCTTAATGCCGCGCCGCTAAGGCCGGCGCACTGTCCGCTTACGCCCGTCGGTATATATCCTCCGGCCGGCGCGCTCCCGGTTCCGACACTCGAATAACCGCCGCCGGATATTAATCCGGCGCCTTCTCTTACCAGCCGGTTGATAAAAGCGTCTCCGATGGCCGCGATGTATGCTGAAAGGTCGCGAGCGTTGACGATGTAATCAATGTCGGCGCCTACGGTGCGTGCCGCGGCGTCGCCTATAGTTTTACCCGGAGTAACGGTTTCATAGCGGTCACATATGCGATTGCCTTCCAGGTCTTCATCGCCATACTCGGCGCAACGTTTAATGGACAAGAATCCGTTATTGGCAAGACCTTCATTTCTCGCGGCGTCTCGCGTTTCCGTCCCCCTGCGAATCAATTCGTCATATCCAATGAGAGTTGCTCCGAAGATATTGTTTTCCGGCTGCCACACACTCTGATAAGCGAGCCAGCCGCCGCTCTGAAAGTTGCGATAAAACGCATTGATGTTGTTCACGACCCGATCTAATGAGCAAGTAATTTGTTGGGAGAACGGTCTGGGGACGCTCAAGGCCAAGCGTACTTGGGCGCTGAAAGGCGAGCAGAGAAAACCCAGACCGAGTTGGCGAATGACTTCGTCGAAGCCGACGTTGAATGCGTCGCGAAGAAATCCCTGCCAGTCCGTAATGAACTTCGGTTCGCCGCCGCCCTGTATCCAGCGGACTATCTGGTCGACAATCATGTCCAGAAGCCGTTTTTTCAGGGCCTCGACGGAAATAATCCAGGCTTTTTCAGCCGCCCACCTGGCCAGATCTTTGCCCCACTCCATGACCGTTGTTAAAATTGTTTTTGCGAATCCCGAAATGGTCGCGGCGATTTCCTTGAGGTCAATTGTCGGCACGTCGGCGTAAGCGCGGTTTATAAACAATAATTTTTCAGCGAGGCCTTTTTGCCCGAAAGGGGCATATTCAGAAAGAGATTGCTTGGAGAGGTTTTCTATTTCCCGGTTTAATTCTTGCCGATTTTTTTCGATTGATTCCTGGAAAAAGTTTGCGTTCTGTATTGCAAGCACCGCCCGTATCGGATCATTCTCATAGTTTGTTGCCGCGTTGAGGAAGTTTTTTTGCGTGATAAACAGTTCTAAGGCCGTCTTATGAATAGGTACGAATATTTCCGGCACTGAAGCGGAGGATAAGGTAGCGATAATGTTTTCATACGCACTTTCGATTTTCCTTGCGTCATCAATGGAAAAATTCTGACGGTTTATATTAGTTTGCGCAAGCGCTTCCTGTATTTTTTGAAAGGATTGAAGATAGGACCGCAGAACCTCGATGTCCTTCTCGCGCGTTATGCGTACATCTTCGTCGCGGATTGTCGGTTTAAAATCTTCGACTTTGAATTTCTTTACTTCCTCTTCAAGATAATTTTGCGCTATTTTTTGAGGATTAGGGACGTTAAGCCATTGAGTCCCGTCTATGTTTTCCGGCCCGTGTTTATTTTTGTCTATAAGGTCCTGGCCGATTCTTTGGGCCAATGATTGCGTTAAGTTGACGGCTGTTGCGGCGGGAACGCTTTTTGCGTCGGCAAGCGCTTCAAAAACCGGTCCTTCATTAGGCGCCTGCGTCGTTGTCGAAGCTGTTTGGGGATC
>CAZVKF010000038.1:0-7724 GCA_964627585.1 uncultured Candidatus Saccharibacteria bacterium
AATGTATCTTGCATTATGCAATTCAGCTATTACCGCTCGTTGACAGTGAACGATAAGAAGAGTATTAAAAAAGCAGTTATTCGATAAAAATGACGACAAAAAAGGACGGGAAAAATGCTTTCCGTTGAGCGTATCGTGGAAAGATTAGGGAAAGAACTTAAGGGATTTGAGCGCGTCGCCAAGAAACGTTACCTTTCCTGGGAAAACCGGCCTCAATATTTTGAATACCTTGAGCAGAGTTATGCCGGCCTCAAAGAACATGCGGCGAATTTCGATCCGAAAATCGGCGAACAACTCCTTTCCGCCGTGCTTGAAACACGCATCCTCTTCGAGAATATCCGTTCCGGTTACAAAAAAGGAGAGTTTGGCGGAGCAGTGCTGCTGGGATACGGACAGGAAGCGGTTGGCGCCGGTACAGGCATTGCCATGCAACCCCGCGACGTGATCGCCCGCGACCATCGCAGCTTTTCTGCCGCAATCGCTCGCGGTATACCGGTGAAAGATTTCTGGACAAACCATCTGATGCGACGCACAAGTCCGAGCGGCGGATACGATCCGAATGTTCACTTTGCCGTTCCCTCGCATAACGATCTTGGATTCATGGTTTCCGACATGGCAATGGGCGCAGTCCTTATCAATGGCGCCACGTGGTATCTGAACCAAAAAAGCAGACACGAAAAAAACGGCGAGCTGAAGCATGACAATCGATGTTGCGGAGTTGCGCTTTTCGGCGACGGCGCCGCGTCTAACGGCATTGTCCACGCCGGAATGAACTTTGCAAAAGCATGGCAACTGCCGGTGCTTTTCACCATTCTCAACAACCAGATCGCCCTTCGCACGTCTCCGCAGGAACAACACGGCGGCATAGATCTGGCGAATCGCGCATTGGCTTACGAGATGCCGATGCTGACCGTGGACGGCGATAACGTGTTTGAAGTTTATCTCGCGGCATGGCTTCTTCTCGAGTTCTCGCGACTGAGCGACCATCCGGCATTGCTCCATGCCGTTACGTGGCGAAGGTGCGGACATAACGAAACGGAGCGCAGGGATTACGAGAAAAAACTGTTCGATGAAAAATTCTTTGAATACTGGAACGCTCCGGAAAAAGATCCTCTCCATATTGCAAGAACGACATGCCAGGAATTCGGATTTGTAAAAGAGCGGGAATATCTCGAGCTCCGCGACGCCGCAAAAGAAAAAGTGGAGCGCGCCCACAGCGAAGCCCTGCAAGACCCCGAACCTTCCCCTCAAGAACTGCGTTCTGCGCTTATTGATCCGGAATGCGGAACCGTTAAAGAACTTGCCGAAAAAAAACCGGCATCTGCCGCGGGTCCCGCAAAAAAGATGAGCTTCAAGGAAGCGCTGCAAGCGGCGTTCCGTGAAGAATTCGCCAGAGATCCGCTGTTGATTATGCTCGGCGAAGATATCGGCTGGCCCGGCGGCGGCGTGTTCGAAGTAACTGCGCCGTTAGTCGAAGAACTAAGGGACCGCATCCGCAATGCAACCCTTGACGAGGCGGCGATCGGCGGCTTCGTAACCGGCGCATGCCTGATGGGCGGAAAAGTGATCGGCGAATATCAGTTCTGGAACTTTTTTCTCGCAGGCGCAAGCCCCATACTCACCCTCGCGGCCACGAGGCCGTTTATGCTGGGACGGGCCATTTCGGGCGTGCTGCGCGGACCGACGGGTTACGCGCCGCAAAGCAACCACTATCATGAAAATTGTATTGAAACGTATCTTCTGAAAGCGCTGGGCATTAAAGTCGTGGTTCCATCCACTCCCGCAGATGCAAAGGGATTAATGAAAAGCGCGATTCGCGATCCTGACCTTGTGGCGGTGCTTGAAGAAATGAGCTACTACGGCATGACCGATGACGTTCCCGAAGGCGAATACTTTACGCCATTCGAGCCGGCGGTGCGAAGATCGGGCAAAGACATAACGCTGATAACTTGGGGACCAAAAATGCTGGAACTTGCGCTGAGCGGCGCCGAAGTGCTTGCCAAAGAAGGTATCGAGGTCGAGGTTATCGACCTCAGAGTGCTTCGCCCCCTTAACAAAGAATTTTTATTCCGTTCCATAAAGAAAACGGGGCGCGTAATAATTCTTCACGAGGATTCCAAATTTATGGGATTCGGAGCAGAAATTTCAGCGTCAATTGCAGAAGAGCCGATCTTCTACGAACTGCGCTGCAGAATCTGCCGCGTTGCGGCATTGGATACTCCTATTCCGGCCCATCTGACGCTTGAGGATTATCGTCTTCCAAACCTGAAAAAGCTCATTGCCGAAGCGAAAAAATTGATGGAGGAATCCTAAAATGACACGGCGGTATCTTGAAATTACGAAAGCGACGGCAAAGCGCGCCGGTTTCTACAAAATGCTGCCGCCTAACCCAATACAGTGGCAGGTCAACAAATGGTATCTGAAAGAAGGCGAAGTAATAAAAGGAACGCCGGATCCGAACACCGGCACTGTAGTCGGCGAACTCATTTTGAACCTGGAGAGCACCGAGAAGGGATCAGTGGACATTGAAGCCATAGAATGGGAAATAGGCGCGCGAATTGTTAAGATTCTGATTCCGGAGGAAACTCCGATAGACATAGATCTTAACCATGAGACGCTGCGCCTCGCCGAACTCGAAACCGAAACGGAAGCCGAGGTTAAAAGCGAAACCCAAAAACCGGAATCCGACAAAACCGAAAAGCCCAAGGCACAAATCAGGGTAACTCCTCTTGCCGCGGAAGCCGTAAAAGAACTGAACGTTTCTCTGGAAGACGTCATTGCCTGGATTCCTGCCGATATAACCGAACTCACTCTTGAACACGTCAGGGCATTCGCGGCAAAGAAATCTTCAGTCAAAGCCGCTCCGAAAGTCAGACAACGCGCAAAAGAGTTGGGCGTTGATCTCGATTCGGTTCCCGGAAGCGGGCCCGACGGCATAATTCTGCTGCAAGACCTTGAGCCGAAAACTATCCCCGACGACGCGGGCGCATTCGAAATCCTGAAACCGACCATGCGAAGAAAAGGCACGGCGCGACACATGACCGAAGCTTGGCATGCGCCGCACGCCGGCCCGGGCATCGACATCAACCCCGTGCCGCTTCTTACGCTCCGCGAAGAGATGAAAGAATCGTTTGAAAGGATGCATGGAGTAAAACTGCGCATTGATCACTTCTTTATCGCCGCATGCGCATGGCTGCTGAAACAAAATGACTTCCGCGTCCTTAACGGCTATTGGCACGAAGAAAAAGAAGGCGAACATATAAGAGAAGAGCTGCGGCTGTACAGCCACGTGAATATCGGCATCGCGGTCGCCATTCCTGCTGAAAAAACCCACAGCGGCCGTTCGGAACTCGTGGTGCCTTCGGTGAAACTGGCGGAAATGCTTCGCTTTACCGACATCGTCAAGGAAGCCGAACGCCTGGTTTCCGAGGCCTCTTCCGGCAATCCTAAAACGGAAGACCTGCTGGACACGACCTTCATAGTCAACAACACCGGCGCTCCGGTCCGTTTGTCCAGCGGCAAAGTTGTTCCGGGAGCGGAATTTATGGATTCGATTTTCGCGCCGAACACAAGCGCCATTCTCGCATTCGGGGCGGCGCGAGACGAAAACGGTGTGAAAAAAATGCGGCTCTCGCTTAAATTTGACCATCGGGTATGCGACGGCCGGGAACCTACGCACTTTGTTCGGGAACTTCAAGAGTTGATAGAGCATCCGGAACAAATTCTCGTTCTTATTTAAATTAAATTCGGAATAATAAACGCGTGTATTCAACTACACGCGTTTTATGTAAATAATTTTTCTTTTTCTTCAAAAACAGTTTTTTCAAACGTTTCTGCAAGAACTCGCGCAACATCGCTTACAGACGGCGTCCTGCCCAAAACTTTTTCCATAGAAGTCACTTTCACGCCCGGAAGATTGCAGGGATCAATAAATGAGAAAGGACGAAGGTCCGGAAAAATGTTAATGGCGCAGCCGTGAATGGCTATGCCGCGGCTTTCATTCCATCCGAAAAATGCGATTTTTCTCAGCTCGCTGCCATGCTCTTTATCTTCAACCCATATTCCCTGCGCTCCGGGCCGATAATGGTGCAACCTGCCTTCAATATTAAACTTCCTAAGCGTGAGGAGGCATGTCCGTTCAAGGACGCTGCTGTAAGTGGACGTGTCGAAATGAAGACGCCGGATATCAACCAACGGCGCAAGAATCACCTGACCCGGCCCGTGCCACATCATGCCGCCGCCGCGATGCATCTTTATAATCGGTATATTGCGCCAAGTAACGTAGGTCTTAAATTCCTGCTCGGTTTCTTTCCGGATCGAAGCCAGATCCTTATCTCTCACGATTGAAAACGCTTCATTCGGCTCATATAAAATCGCGAAATCATCGATGATCTGTCTCTCCGGGGCCAGTACTCTGCGCTCCCGTTCTCGAACCAGAAATTGATCAATATACGCGGGGTTCACGCTGTCCCAACGACTTATCTTCATAAGACATCCCTCCGTTGGCTGTCGCGACGCACACGTTTCCCGGACTGCAGCATGAGCGGCACGTGCACCGCCCGGCCGTCCAGCGCCAGAAGCGATTCGCGGAATACTTCGGAAAAGGTCGGGTGCGCCATGATTTGATGCGCCATGGCATACGCCGATTCGCCGGCTCTCCGTACCGCAGTCCACACGTGAATGCGTTCCGTTGCCGACGGGCCGATAATGTGCGCGCCGAGAATTCTTCCAAAATCGCTTTTATCAACTATGACTTTCGTAATGCCATCCGTCTCTTCAAGCGCCATAGCGACCCCCATAATCTTTTCCGGGGTTTTCTGAACGATTACGGAATGGCCTTCAAGACGCTTTCCGGCTTCCTCCTCCGACAAACCGCAAGTGCCGATTTCCGGATCCGTAAATATCGTCAACGGAATGTTGTCGTAATCAATGGCCCAAGACGCCTTGCCTTGCGCTATGACTTCGGCCACAATCTCGCCTTCGCATGATGCTACATGCGCCAAAGCAGGATGAGGCCTGTCGGCAAATGCGGCGATGTCCCCTATGGCGTAGATGCCGGAAACATTTGTACGGTACGAAGCCGAATCAACAAGAACGAAACTGCGCGCCGTATTCACGCCTGCCGCTTCAATAGCTAAACCCGCCGTTTTACCCTGTATGCCTACCGCAACCAACACCACACCCGCCGCATAGCTCTCGCCACTTTCCATCATAACTTCAACTCCGGATTCCGTTTTTTTACAAGCGGCGATGCGCGAAGAAAGCTTCACGTCAATACCCCGCGCGGCAAAAGATTTTCCGAGCGCGCCGCTTATATCGGCATCCGTTCCCGGAAGCAGCTGCGGCATATACTCCAGCACGGTAACTTTGGTGCCGAATGCGGAGAAAAAGGTCGCCATCTCGCAGCCGATAACGCCGCCGCCAACAATTATCATCGTGCCGGGAAGTTGCCGCAGCGCCAAAGCTTCGCGGCTCGTTATGACAAACCGGCCGTCAATCTCAAATTGCGGGAGGGTTTTCGGTTCGGAACCGGCGGCGATAATGATATTTTTGGCATTAATCGTTTCCTTTTTATCGCCTTGCGCAACTTCCAAAGTGTTCGCCGAAACGAACCGCGCCGTACCGCTAATCAGCGATACCTTGTTCGATTTAATTAACTGTTCGAGACCGGCTCGTATGCCGTCAACTTTTTCGCGCGAATGCCCGATTAATTCCGTAAAGTTGGGCGACACTTCGCCCGCAAGCCGTCCGGCCGCAAGCATCTTTTTGACGCGCCAGTATACGGCGGCGTCTTTCAAAAGTATCTTTGAGGGAATGCATCCCCAATTCAGGCATAGACCGCCAGCCGCTTCTTTTTCTATAAGCGCGATTTTAAGACCTTGCCGCGCCGCACATATTGCGGCAACGTATCCGCCCGGTCCCGCTCCTATCACCGCAACGTCAAAATCAGCCATAAAATCCCCTTTTGGAAAAGAGCTTCTGCCGACTTTATAGCATCATTTGATAAGCTTGACAATCCTTGCGACAGAAGTTCATATTATTAGCGTACATTAAAAGAAATAACGCGGAGATTGTAATGCACAGATTCACCGCCCAGGGAATGATTGAGTTCAAATCAAAGCGCATTCTGGGAAGAAGCTACGTCGCCGGCGAGTGGAGCAAACGCCCCGGAGAACTTGTTGTGCTTGACCCATCAACCGGCTCCTCATGCGGATGCGTTCCGGTTGCGACAAAAGAAGAAATGGACCGCGCCGTTGATGCCGCAAACGAAGCCCTGAAAGTATGGGGCGATCCGTGGAAGTGGTCCTGGGTCAGGAGAGCCGAAGTCATTGACGAATGGGTCCAACTCGTAAAAGCCGCCAAAAAAGAAATCGCCGAGCTTATGGCGATGGAATGCGGCAAGCACATCAACGAGTGCCTGGCCGACGTAGTGGAAGGCATTCACATGCTCCAGTACTGCGCCGGAATGGGGCGTCAGCCGATAGGAAAAAAGATTTCTTCCGAAATTCCGGAAAAGGAAGCCGAAACGTATCTGTCGCCGAGAGGCGTATGCGCAGTCATCACGCCGTGGAACTTCCCTTTCGCCATTCCGACATGGCTAATCGGTCCGGCTATCACCTGCGGCAACACCGTCGTTTTCAAACCCTCCGAAGAAACGCCTTTAACCGCTTATTTTATGGTTGAACTTTTTGCCAAAGCGGCAAAAAAGTACGGCGTTCCCCCGGGAGTGCTGAATCTCGTCTACGGAACAGGCAATGTCGGCGAATATTTGGTACGCCACGAAGGCACCGTGGGCCAGCTTTTCACCGGTTCTTACGCCGTGGGCGCCCAGGTAAAACAAATCGCCGCGGCGCACTATGACAAGTTCGCCGTCTGCGAAATGGGCGGGAAAAACTCGCACATTGTCCTTGCTGACGCCGACTTGCAGCTTGCGGTGAACGCCTCGGTGCTCGGGGCATACAAAACCACCCATCAGCGCTGCGTTTCTCCCGATCTTCTCATTGTGGAAGAGTCGGTGGAACCGGAATTCGCGAGTCAATTTCTCGAAATCACGGATAGGATCAAGTTCGGCGACCCGTTCGATCCCGACGCCTTCGCCGGTCCGCTTATCAACAGAAAGGCCGTGGAGAAATTCGTGAGACATGCCGAAACCGTTGAAAAAGAGGGTGCGGAGGTTTTACGCCGAGGCAGCGCAAGGCACGACAGCAATTACGTGAAGCCATACGTCTTCCGCATGAGATACCGGCCCGGCACTTTCGCTTTGCGCGAAGAGGCCTTCACTCCGAACATCGTCATCGTTCCGGTAAAGGATTTCGACGAAGCGCTTCGAGTCGCGAACGACCACGAATACGGCCTCGCTTCTGCGCTGTTTACGAATGACTATCGCAAGATGCGCGAATACAAGGTCAGGGTTAAATCCGGCATCAAATACGTGAATCTGCCTTCAATCGGAGCGGAAGTGCATCTTCCGTTCGGCGGAATGAGACGTTCCGGAACCGGCATGCCGTCGGCGGCCTGGCTGTTCAACTATCTCTGCCACGAAAGCGCATTCACCGTAAACTATGGCACCGAGATCAAAATGGCCCAGGGCCTTTCGGCGAAAGTATAGGAGGTTGATATGAGTGTTCTAATCGCCGCCATTGTTGTAGGTGCGACCAAGGCAGTTTTGCTGAAGAAAAAGGCAGAAGAAGACAAAAAGAAAGAACAGAAAGCTAAAGAAAAAA
>CAZVKF010000039.1:0-2329 GCA_964627585.1 uncultured Candidatus Saccharibacteria bacterium
CATGAAGTTGTTGACGTTGGGAATGACCATTATGACCCGCAGGACGATTATCCTGATTTTGCCTACGCGGCGGCGCTCAAGGTTGCCGGAGATCCGGAAAACAGCCGCGGCATTCTTCTGTGCGGTTCGGGAATGGGTATGGATGTGGCTGCAAATAAAGTTAGGGGAATCAGGGCAACGGTGGCATATTCCAAAGAGGCCGCTGCCCACGCGCGCACTAACGACGACGTTAATATAATCACGCTCGCCGGTGACATCCTTAGCGAAGATGACGCAAAGGCGATCGTCGATACGTTTTTGAACACTGCGTTTAGCGGGGAAGAAAGACACGTCAGGAGATTGGGAAAAATTTCAGAAATAGAGAACAAAAACTTTAAGTAAAAAGCGCTGGACGTCCGGGTTTATCAATATAGTATCCGCCACCCCGCGCCTCTCTTGTCTCCGCCGCATATTTCTCTCTTGCCCTCGCGACCTGCTTCGCTCACTTAACGTTCTTTTTGGCGGCCTCCGGTTCGGAGGACGGTCGCCTCAGGCGACCTCCCGTCAATTTGAAATGTTACAGTTGGCTCACGATCGTGAGCCAACTGTAACAAGCGAAACCCGGCGGAGCAATGTTGCGGAATATATGAGCCGCCTGTATGTCCTGAGGAATATCTCGGAGGCAGCGAAAGCTTGGTCTCCCGCGCAACGGGAGTTTCGCTGCCGAGAGCTAAGCGGTGCCGCGAGCCGCTGGAAGCGAGCGGACACCCGGTTCCGAAGGACATATAGGCGGCGATTAGATGGTTGGGCGGGGAAGTTTGCGCGTAGGTTGACATTTTTTACACCCCCGCTATAATTATAAAAAATAAACGGTAATCGGTTCCTATAAATTCATATGCATAAGAGACCTTTCCCATATCATATGGAGAAGATAGCGAACAATTTAATAAATGTTTACATTATCCCTTCTTTCGGGCGGACTTTTGCTGGCGGTTGGAATCGCGCTGGGTTATTTAATCAGGCATTCCTTTGTCCGCTCTCGGGCTAACTCGATCGAGCAGAAAATAAACCTTCAGTTAGAAGACGCCAAGAAAGAGGCGCGGTCTATTGTTGCGGAAGCGAAAGAAAAGGCGGTTCAAGCGCTGGAAGAGGTGAAAAAGGACGAGAGGCAGCGCAAAGTCCAGCTGGACCGTCTTGAGGAACGTCTTCTTAAACACGAGGAAAGTATTGATAAGCAGGGCGAGGAACTGAAAGCGCGGGAAGTCGCGCTGGAGGAAAATTCGACGCAGGTTAAAACGGCCAAAGCCGAAATCGAAACTTTACGCGAGAAGGCGGTAAAGGATTTGGAGCGCGTTGCCGGTTTGTCCCGCGATGACGCCCGAAAGATTTTAATCGAGGAAATTCAGGAAAAACACCGCCAGGATTTGGCAATTCTTCTTCAGAAACTCGAGCATGAAAGGCGTGAGGAAGTTGAAAAGAAGGGCCTTGGTATAATTACCACCGCCATTCAGCGTTATGCCCGCTCCCATGTTTCCGAAATGACCACCAGCACCCTCCCGATTCCCAGTGAAGATTTGAAAGGGAAGATTATCGGACGCGAAGGAAGAAATATCCGCACCCTGGAACGTCTTACCGGCGTGGAGTTAATTGTCGACGAAACACCGGAGGCCATCGTCATTTCTTCATTTGATCCGGTGCGCCGCGAGATTGCGAAGATGGCACTCGAGAAACTGATCAAGGATGGCAGAATTCAGCCGGCCAAAATCGAAGAGAAAGTGGACGAGTCCCGTCAGGAGTTGGAGAAGAAGATGTATGAAATCGGAGAAGCCGCGACCATGGAAGTAAGCGTATTCGATCTGCCGAAAGAAATAGTACAGCTGCTTGGCCGTTTGCATTTTAGAACCAGCTTCGGCCAGAATGTGCTGACCCATTCCATTGAGATGGCCCATATTTCCGGGATGATAGCTTCGGAAGTCGGCGCGAATGTGGAAGTCGCGAAAAAGGGCGCTCTGGTTCATGACATCGGCAAGGCGATTGACCATGAAGTCCAGGGTACTCATGTGGAGCTCGGCAGGAAAATCCTTAAGAAATACGGAGTTGATGAAGCGGTTATACGCGCAATGGAGTCGCACCACGAAGAATATCCTTATTCCACGCCCGAATCTTATATAGTAACGGCGGCGGACGTGCTGTCGGCCGCGCGGCCAGGCGCGCGCCGAGGCACTCTTGAGAGTTATGTTAAGCGCCTGGAAGATTTGGAGCGCATAGCCAATCAATTTGACGGCGTAAAAAATACCTACGCCATATCGGCAGGCAGGGAATCGAGAGTACTCGTGGTGCCGGAACAACT
>CAZVKF010000039.1:2339-7643 GCA_964627585.1 uncultured Candidatus Saccharibacteria bacterium
GAATACGCCCGCTAGTGTGGGCTGTGGAATACGCAAGATAGCAATTGGCTGAAAATTGTGATATAGTGGTAAAACAAGACATTGGTAAAGGTCGGCTAAGTAATCTGTAACTAATTTTATGAAAAAGAACGAACTTATTGATGCGGTAATGCAGGCGAACAACATCGAAACTAAAAAGCGCGCACAGGAAATCGTTGACAGTGTGTTTGATACCATTATGAAAACGATGGGGCGCGGCGAGGAAGTCGCAGTCCCGGGTTTTGGAGTGTTTCGAGTAGTTAAGCGCGCAGCAAGAATGGGTGTTAACCCGAAAACCGGAGAAAAGATTCAGATCAAGGCCTCGACTAAGCCCAAGTTCCGCGCAGCAAAACAGCTCAAAGAAGCAGTTTTATAACCCTTCCTTTCTCGAGCTCGAGGAAGAAAAAAATCATCCCGCCCTTGCATGCAAGGGCGGGATGATTTTGTATTATTTGTATTATTGGATGCCGAGTATTGTTTTTACGGTTTTGCTCATTTCCAGGAATATTCCGTATGCTTCTTTGACGTCCGCAAGCGAGTTTCTTGCCGCTTGATCTATAATGTCCGCATTGCTTGGGGCGATAACACCGGGCGTGTTGGTTGCGTTTATTTCAACTTCGGTTGAAGTTGAACTTGGGGTTGAGGTTGCCGACTCCGTTGTTTCTGGTTCAAACAGCAGCGTATAAGCGCGGGTGTTTAATTGCTGCGCGTCATCGAGTAATTCTTTCGCTTTTTCCAGCATATCATAAAGTGTTTTATGCTGTTCGTCGTTGAAGTAGCCGTTGCCGTCCAAACTTTTAATATCCGCCGCGATTTTTTCATGGCGGGCAAACGCGATTTTAAGGATTGCGCGTTGCTGTATAGTGAAAATAAATTGCGCTGCGACAGCGATGCGGGGGATGTAGCGCACTTCTCGCCAGGCTAGTCGTTCCGAGCAGAGCTGTTTTACGGATTCCAGATTAAGATCGGCGGCGGCCAATTTATCCTCCGCGGCTTTATAATATTCACGATATCCGGCAAAGTCTTTTGGCAATTCAGCGGCAAGTATTTTTTCCGCATCCGTTTCATAGAGTGGCTGAAGCGCGGTTAGACGACCATTTAGTTCGTCCATCTCGGCATACGAGAGTTTGACTAAGCAGCCGAGCACTTCTTTTCGGAGGGCCAGTTCTTGTTCGCCTTTTATTTCATCCGCGAGATCCATCTTGTCTAAATTGTCTAAAAAGATGCCTAATTCGTTTGATTTAGTTTCGAAACATTGCTTGGCGACTTCTTTTGCGGTGGGTTCCTCGGCATGCGATACTGCCGTCGCCATAGGCAAAATTACCGCGGCGATCAGCGATATTATTACCCAGTATGAAATTTTAGAGCAGTTGCTTGAGTACATCATTTACTTTTTTTGTTTCATCAACGGTGTTATCTACTTCGAAAAGATCGCTTTCATGCTGGAGCAACAGATTATTCAAATGGCTCGGCGTATCGGGCGCCGTTTCTTTGAGAGCAACCGATACGAGCCGCGGCGAGTCCGAATAGTATTCCACATCCGCCAATTTAATCTGAATTTGGAAATTTTCCAGCTCGGAAGCGACGCTTTCGGAATGAAGTCCCGGGAAAATGAAGGGAAAGAGGAGCCGTTCCGTCAAGGCGTTGCCGACGAACAGCATAATAACAAAACCTGACGCCAATACAAGAGCGAGTCCGAATTTAAAAGCATTACGCCATTCCACAATAATACCCGAGGCAATATCATTTGTGTGCCGAAAAATTGCCTTTTTTGACCGCTGGGCAAAGGCCTCCTCCGGTTTGATGTGCCGCAATAATTTGATTTTAGAGATTAGTTGGTCGTTCATGCATTCAAAAACCTTTTCAGTTTGTTTAGGGCGCGATGTTGGATTAACCGGATTGCCCCCTCGCTTTTTCCAAGCGCTTCGGCAATTTCCTGATTAGAAAGCTCATCCACGAACTTCATCATTATCACTTCCTGCTGTTCCGATGCCAGCTTGCGCACCGCTTCGAAAACGGGCGCTATGCCGAGTTTGAGGTCAATCTGATGTTCAACCGCCGGCTCAATGCGCGGTTCATTTTCTATGTCTTCTATCGTAAAGGTTTCTTTTTTGGTCCGCATATAATCGATGACCGCGTTTCTCGCTATACGATACAGCCAACTCGAGAACGGATAGCCGCGCGATTGATAAGTATTAATGTTCTGCCAGGCGCTTAGAAAAACTTGGTGGGTGAGGTCCTCGGCCTCCTCACGTCGGCTAACTTTCATTAAAATGAACCGATATATTTTAGGAAGGTAATGATCGTATAGTTTGCCGAAGGCCTCGGCCTCACCCCCAATGGCGCGTGTAATTAGCTCCTTTTCGCCATCTAACATAGTAAACGAATAATAAGGCTTTTAGTTACTAGCGGATCAGTTAAGGAGATTGTCGAGATCGTCCAGCCCCTGCGTTTCCTTCTCGAGGTCCTTAAAAGAATCGGGGTTCGGTTTTGCCGGTGTAGTAGTCGCCGTTTCATTCTTTGTTTCAGGTTCTTGTTGCTGTAACGGCGCGTTTTGTTGCGGTTGAATTACCGCAGCCGGTTCGCCCGATTCGTTTCGCGGCGGCTTTGAAACTAAAAGATAGATTACGGCAAGCAATACTGCGGCTAAGAGGTATATGTAATATTTCCGGTCAAACATAGTCATTATAAGGATAGTGCAAGCAGTAACAAACCGCAAGTTTAAGCAACACCCTGCTCCATTTGTGCGGTCAGCGGGAGTCGAACCCGCATCTGCTGCTTGGAAGGCAGCCATAATAGCCACTATACGATGACCGCGGAGGGGGATTGACTACATAATTGTTTATCATAAAAATAAGCATATCACAATGACGGGCGCAAGTGTTTCTAGGTTACTAAAGAGACGGCGATTCCGGGCGATGGTTATTGCTGTCGCGGCCTTGATCGTGGCGGCTTTCTTTGTTTTACGATTTGCGCTTCGTCCGACTGTCCCCGAAACATTTCTGCAGGCGCGCAGCCGTGGCGCCGCGATCAGCAAGGAAATCGTAGCGAGTCACGAACATTCTCTTGAGAGCCTCCGCCTTATAGCGGAAAACGACCGCAAAAAAGAGTACTTCGAAGGGATTAAACTCGTCTTGCAGGAATTAAACGTAAATGCGGAAATGCGCACCAAGGCGCAGGAATTGGCGGGGGTATTGGAAACTATGGCTGGCATTGTTCCATCGCTGCGGCCAACCGATGCGCGGCAGAGGGCATTCGAAGCGGTTACGGCGGAAGTGGATTTGATCACGCATCTTATTTCCTACAACGAGGACTTCAACAAATTATTGGAAAAGCTGCGCCTAAAGTTGGAAGGCGAGTTTAAAAAAGACGAGGTTCGGGAGTTGATTAAACAGATAAACGGCGAAGCGGAAACCATTAATCAGTTGAACGAGCGCTTCAATGTTTTAATGAACGAATTTGACAGCTACTATAAATAATTATAAGGTGGAGTGGCATGTCCGATGAAGAAAAAGAATTAAAAGAATACGAAGTGTCTTTTTTGACCGACGCGGAAGAAGATGCGCAGGAGGCCATGAAGATTCTGAACGCCCATCGGGCCGTTATTACTTTTGAGGGTTCGATAAAGAAAACTGATTTGGCTTACGCGCTTAAAAAGCGCAATTCTGCGTATTTCGGCTATTTCCATTTTCAGGCCGATCCCGCGGAGCTGCCGGCAATTGAAGGCGACCTCCGTTTGAATAAAAAGATTATACGACTTCTTATCCTTACTCCGCCTATTCCCGCCAAAGGCCTTGCGCCGTCGAAAAGGCCAATCGCCGTCAGAGCCGCGGCTCCAAAAACGGTTGACAGGCAGTCTCCGGAGTTGAGCAACGCGGAACTTGAGGAAAAACTCGAGGAAATATTAAAATGATAATAATCAATGAATTTAAATAAAGTTTTCTTAGTAGGTAATTTAACCAGAGATCCGGAGCTTAAGGCCTTGCCCTCGGGTACCGCGGTGGCTTCGTTTGGTATCGCGACAAACCGCGTTTGGAAAGACCAGAAAGGCGAAAAAAGGGAAGACGTCCAATTTCATAACATCGTCGTGTGGGGCCGCCAGGCGGAAATAGCTGCGCAGTTTTTAACAAAAGGAAGTTTGGTTTTGGTTGAGGGTCGCCTGCAGACCAGATCTTGGGACGGCAGGGACGGTACGAAGCAATACAAGACCGAAATTGTTGCCGAGCGTCTGCAGTTTGGTCCGCGCCCGATGGGAAGGGCCGGAAAAGAAGCGGTTTCCCCGCAAGGCGGGGCGGCTGGGGCGGCTAATCCGCCGGCCGGCGGAGAAATTCCCACCATCGAAATCGAGGAGAGCGAAGTTAAGCCGGAAGACCTGCCGTTTTAAAATGCAACAGTGCTTTTTCTGTTCACAAAACGTAAAAGAAATTGATTACAAAGAAACCGATCTTCTGCGTCGGTTTATTTCGGCGCAGTCCAAAATTATAGATCCGAAACATACCGGCACGTGCGCGACGCATCAGCGTCGGCTGGCAAGGTCCATAAAGCGCGCCAGATTTATGGGTTTGCTGCCGTTCACAAAATGAGTTTCAAGTTTTTAGTTTATAGTTTTAGTATTGATTTTTATGAGGTCTTCTAACGGCGCAAAACTGACAACTCAAAACTCTAAACTCAAAACTAAAAACTAAGCAAATCATGGCTTTTGATCTCGCCATTTTCAACTTTCTTCATCAGTTGGCCGGACGATTCTTTCTGCTCGACTGGCTGTTTATTTTTTTTGCATCATATCTTCAATATTTCCTGGTCGTTGTTCTCATTTATTTTATATTTTCACGCTCCAAGGACTGGAGAGCGGCATGGTATCGTATCGGCATGGGCGTGCTTGCCGTAATCCTTGCGCGTGGCATCCTGACCGAAGCCATTCGTTTTTTTTACTCGCGGCCGCGCCCGTTTCTGGTTCTACAGTTCTCGCCTTTAATCCGGGAGTCGAGCGGCTCTTTCCCTTCCGGCCATGCCGCGTTTTTCTTCGCGTTGGCGCCGCTGGCCTTTCTCGTCAGCAAAAAATCGGGTTACTGGTTCACGGCCGGCTCTCTGCTGATGTTAATAAGCCGCATTATAGTAGGCGTACATTGGCCGGCCGATATTCTGGCTGGAATGATTATTGGGCTTTTTAGTTTCTGGTTCGTGAGATTTCTTCTGCCTGCGTTTAAGTACCATCCGGCTGATGAGGCGACGCATTGACAGCGTCGCAAAAAGAATAATAACATTGGCTTAATGGATTCTATGCCC
>CAZVKF010000040.1:0-915 GCA_964627585.1 uncultured Candidatus Saccharibacteria bacterium
TTTGCTTTCGTTTGGAGCGCCATGGGAGGCCCCGGCCATCTTCAGCATTATTGAAGGGGTTGAGCAGGTTCGCGGAGTAGCCGGCGACAGGCAATTGAAAAATACCCGGTCGGCATTGGTTTACGGCAATGGCGGAATATTCAGCGCGGCGGCAGTGGCGATTTTATCTCCATAAAGCAGCAGAGCAAGTATTAATAAAAGCCCTTGATACGGGGGCTTTTTTCATTTACTATGAACCCGAACTTTAAAAATCAAAACGTCGGGAGGATCGGACATGAGCAGGTTCGGAGTGGCGGCATGCATCGGTCTGGTTCTTTACCTGACGGTCATGCCCATAGTTATTCTCGTGTACGGCAGTTTGCGAAGCGTGCCTTTATGGGAAAGCGGCGGAGTTTTCACTCTGCGCAACTATTCCAATGCTTATACGGATTGGGAATTCTACGCCGTTTTGTGGAATTCGGCGAAATTCGCGGTCGGAAGCGGCATGCTTTCGTTTTTTATCGGCACTTATCTTGCATGGCTCGTTGAGCGCACGAATGTTCCCATGCGGCGCGCTTTCAGGATTATGGCTTTCATACCGCTTTTTACGCCGGGCGTCATAGACACCATAGCGTGGATTTTCCTGCTTAGCCCCAAGATAGGCATAGTGAACGTTCTGCTGAAAGAAGCGTTCGGCCTGAGCGGCCCGGTTTTCAACGTTTTCTCCATGAGCGGCATGATATGGGTTCATGCCGTAAACTCTTATACGCTTACCTTTCTTTTGATGTCGGCTGCTTTCCGCAATATGGATCCTGCTTTGGAGGAAGCGGCTTTGGCAGCCGGATCCGGAAACTTCACGACTTTCAGGCGCATTACTTTGCCGCTGATGCTCCCGGCGATTGCCTTGGCTGCTCTCACGGTCGTCGCGTTCCTCGC
>CAZVKF010000040.1:925-7577 GCA_964627585.1 uncultured Candidatus Saccharibacteria bacterium
CGGTTGCCGGCGTATTTCTCCTGAAGCTTATCCACGGCATTGAAACGTTTGAAGTTCCGGCAATAATAGGCATTCCCGCCAAGATTCCGGTTTTCGCTTCCAAGATTTTTATCGCGGTACGCCGTTTTCCTCCGGATTTCGGTCTTGCAACGGCTTACGCCGTGGCTCTTCTTCTTTTGTCGGTCGCGGGGGTCTTCATATATCAGAGAATAGTCAGAGAAAGCGACCGCTACGCAACGGTTGGCGGCAAGGGCTTCAGGCCGCGCGTTATTGATATCGGCGCGTGGAAATATGCGGCTTGCGCCAGTATATGGGCGATTTTCTTCGTTTCGCTTTTTATGCCTCTCGCGGTGATAGTATGGTCTTCTTTTATGCCGTATTACATCGCTCCTTCTTTCGGCGCGCTTGCCCGGGCGACTCTTGGAAATTACCGTTATGTCTTTAACTATCCTCTGGCCTTTATTGCCTTGAAAAACAGCTTAATGCTTTCTTTCGGGGCCGCCACGCTTGTAATGTTGTTGACTTCGGCAATCGCTTGGATAGTGGTGCGTTCCAAAATGCGCGGGCGCGTCCTGCTTGATGTCGCGACTTTTATACCCAAATCAATGCCGGGGGCAGTTCTCGGAGTAAGCTTGATGTTGGTTTATCTGACTCTGCCTATTCCGATTTACGGAACAATCTGGATTCTGCTGATAGCTTATCTGACGAAATTTATGCCGCACGGCATGCGTTTCATTTCGGCGTCAATGGTTCAGATAGGCAAAGAATTGGAAGAGGCCTCTTTTGCGAGCGGCGCGACGTGGGGCAGGACTTTCAGGAAGATTACGTTTCCGCTTCTGATGCCGGGTTTCATCGGTGGATGGATATATGTCGGTATTCTTTCTATGCGCGAGCTTTCAATCACCGTTCTGCTCTACTCTTACGGCAGCACTGTTCTCCCGGTAATGGCTTTCGAGTTGTGGGAAGGCGGAAGCTACAATTACGCCTGCGTTTTCGGAGTATTGATGATTCTATTGTCTTTACTGCTGGCCCTTCTGGCGCGGCTTTTCGGAACCAAGATTGGAATTGAATCGAGCGTTTAATTCAGGCGCTCGGTTTTTTATTCCGAACGAATACTCCGCGGTTTACCGCGGAGTATGAGTAAATATCAATATATGTCGGCGGAGCCGACACTTTGTGGAACAAAGCTGCCTAGATACCCTGCGCTATTGGCGCAGGGCCAGCTTTATTCCAAAATGGTAGAATAATATTATGGTTTTAATAGCGATAATTCTCGGTTTGCTGCCGAGTTTTGCATGGCTGATTTTTTTCTTACAAGAAGATACCAGGCCGGAACCGCGCCAGATGATTCTTTTGGCTTTTCTTGCCGGAGCGGCGGTAACCCTCATCGTCGTGAATTTTGAAGTGCTGTATCAGGATTTTATTAAGGCCTTAGGTATCGCCGTAGATAGCCTGGTTTCTCTTGCGGGGCTTGCGCTGATAGAAGAGGTTTTCAAATTCGGGGCAGTATATCTGACGGTGCGAAGAAGCGCGGCATTCGACGAGCCGGTTGATGCGATGATTTATATCATCGTTGCAGCGCTGGGTTTTGCAGCCGTAGAAAATATCGCTGCGGCTTCAGGCGTACTTCGCGAAACGGCATCGGTGAGCGACGTCTTCCGCACGACTACGCTCCGTTTCATAGGCGCAACGCTCCTTCACAGTTTGGCTTCCGCCGCCGCCGGCTATTACTGGGCTTTGGGCATTCTTAAAAGAAGAGTATTTAGTTTCGCGGCGTTCGGAATTTTAATAGCGACTTTATTGCATACCGCATTTAACTACCTTATAATAAATTTCAGGCCGGAGTTTTATCCGACGATTTTTCTTGTAGTTGTGGCGCTTTTAATTTTTGTGGATTTTGAAAAGTTGAAAAAGGATGATACAATTTAGATAATAAACATATGGACGACGACAGCAAAAAATTCTTTCAGGAGTTAGCCGGTGCGTCCGGAGAGGAACGGGAAGAAAAGATTATAGATCAGGAGCCGCCGGCTGATTTTGCGGCGGATGATTTCAAGCCGCGCCTGGTTAAGATGGACACCGTTGCTCCGGCTACGCGTTCCAGAAAAGTCCCCACTAATGTAACTATAAGAAAGAAAATTGAGGAAAGCGGCCAAGAGGGCGCAGCGCCAGGCTCTGTTTTTGACGGCGACTTTGACGAAGCCGAAGGCCAGTTGACCATAGACATTTATCAGACGCCGGACGAGATCGTGATCCAATCAACCATTGCCGGCATACGGTCCGAGGATTTGGACATTCAGATTACAAGCGAAAGCGTAACTATCCGCGGAATCAGGCGACGGGAAGAGGAAGTCCGCGACGAGGATTATTTTTATCAGGAATGTTATTGGGGAAGGTTTTCGCGTTCGGTGATACTGCCGCAGGAGATAGACGCGGAAAAGGCGGCGGCCAACATAAAAAACGGAGTATTGACGATACGTTTGCCGAAACTAAACAGACAGAAATCCAAAAAACTGAAAGTGAAGTTTGTGTGAATTCAAAAGCAGCCGAACGGCTGTTTTTTTGTGCTCCCATCGGGATTCGAACCCGAGTTTCCGCCGTGAAAGGGCAGCGTCCTGGACCAGGCTAGACGATAGGAGCGTTAGATTTTATATTTTATCCTATTTTGTTATAATCTCAATAGGTTCGACGGAAAGGCCGGAATAGTTTTAACTGTCTTAAAATATGATATCATATCTTTTTCTTTACGATGACTGGGCGCTCCTTATATCGAGGATTGTTTTGGGTGCGGTTCTTGTGGCTCACGGTCTTCCGAAATTGAAAGGTCTTAGCGGGATGGCGCCATGGTTTGAAACGCAGGGTTTCAAGCCCGGAATTTTTTGGGTGACGGTTGTGGCGGTTCTTGAATTTTTCGGCGGCATTATGTTGTTGGCGGGTCTTCTCACGCAAGTTATCGCGGTATTGGTAGCCATTCAGTTCGCGGTCGTAATCCTCAAGGTTAATTTGAGAAAAGGATTGGTGGGCGGTTATGAGTTGGATCTTTTGATTTTGGCGGCGGCTATTGTTTCGGCTGTTCTTGGCGCGGGCGGATATTCGCTGGACAACTATTTTTCTATTTTCCTCTTTCCTCTGCTAAATTAAATAATTCATGTATCGCTTTTTAGAGATACTGCCGGGCTTTTTGACTTGGCTTACCTTCATGGTGCTGATTTTGCTTTCGCGGCTGTTCCCTGTTGCGGTGGCGGTTTTTATTATTCTTTTCGACATCTATTGGCTTCTTAAAACACTCTTTCTTTCTTTGCATCTTCGCGCCACCTTTTCCGCGATGCGCCAAAATCTGCGGTTGGATTGGCTCCAAAAACTCCGGTCTTCCGATTTGGACTTCCGGAACGTCTATCACCTGGTAATTCTGCCGATGTATCAGGAACCGTACGCCGTGATGCACGAAAGTTTTGTTTCGCTGGCCAACGCCAATTATCCCAAGGATAAACTTATCGTGGTGTTGGGGTTGGAGGAACGCGCCGGCGCGGCGGGGGAGGAAGTGGGAGCGGCAATTGAGAAAGAATTCGGAAACGTTTTTCATAAATTTTTGATTACACGTCATCCCGCAAATATCTCCGGCGAGTTGCCGGGCAAAGGTTCCAACGAGACATGGGCGGGCAGAGAGGCGAAAAGGAAGATTGTAGATCCGCTTGCCATCCCCTATGACCGCGTTTTAGTTTCGGTTTTTGACGCCGATACGCAGATTCCGAAAGATTATTTCGGCCGGCTGACATACGTATTTCTGACCTGTGAACACCCGCAGCGCTCAAGTTTTCAGCCCATACCGCTTTTTACAAACAACATTTATCAGGCGCCGGCATTGGCGCGCGTAGTGGCATTTTCTTCCACGTTTTGGCATATGATGCAGCAGTCGCGTCCGGAGCAGCTTACGACTTTTTCGTCGCACTCCATGCCGTTCAAGGCGCTTGTGGAAATCGGTTTTTGGAATACGAATATCGTTTCGGAGGATTCCCAGATTTTCTGGCAGTGTTTCCTGCGTTATAACGGCGATTGGAGGGTGGAGCCGCTGTTCTATCCGGTTTCAATGGATGCGAGCGTCGCGCCGACTTTCTGGGGTACGATGATCAACGTCTACAAGCAGCAGCGGCGCTGGGCGTGGGGCGCCGAAAACATCCCTTACGCCTTCTACGGATTTTATAAAAATAAACTCATACCCTTCGGCGTCAAACTTTACTGGATTTTCAAAAAACTCGAGGCGTTTTGGTCTTGGTCCACTAACGCTCTTATGATTTTTGCGCTCGGCTGGCTGCCGCTTTTTCTCGGCGGCGATGCGTTCAACGTTACGGTACTCTCCTACAATCTTCCCAAAATCACCCGCATAATTCTTATTATGGCTAATTTCGGCATCGCGAGTTCCGCGATTTTAAGCGTTATTCTCCTGCCGCCGAAACCGGCATGGCTCAGGCCGTGGCATTATTTATTTTATATACTGCAGTGGATTTTGATGCCGGTGACCCTTATCGCATTCGGGGCAATTCCGGCAATTGACGCACAGACGCGTCTGATGCTGGGAGGCAGATTCCGGCTCGGGTTTTGGTCAACGCCGAAGTATCGGTAATTATTCCAGGTGCACTTCTTTTTTGAATTCCCCAAGTTTTTTCTTCAGCAGGGGATATTTTATAAGATCGGCATCCGCTTGAACGATTTTTAACGCCGCCGCGCGGGCGATTTTGATTAAATCCGGATTTTGCAGCGCACGCATAGCGATATCCGGCATGCCGGTCTGGCTTTCTCCGAAGAATTGGCCGGGGCCGCGGATATTAAGATCTTTTTCGGCGAGCTCAAATCCGTTTTTTGCTTCGATCAGCGCTTGCAGGCGTTGGTACGTCGGTTTGGCCGAGGAGTCGGTGAACAGGAAACAGAATGACTGGTGTTCCGAGCGTCCGACGCGGCCTCGGAATTGATAGAGTTGCGCGAGGCCAAAGCGATCTGCGCCTTCAATCATCATTATCGTCGCATTGGGAACATCAACGCCGACTTCAACCACTGAGGTCGATACGACGAGATCGGTACTGCCGTCGCTGAATTGTCTCATGACATCTTTCTTTTCTTCGCTTTTCATTTTGCCGTGAAGCATGGCTACGCGGAGGTCGGGAAAGATTTTTTTGGCGAGTTTTTCGTATTCTTCTTTCACGGCCCTGACTTCCCATAGTAATCTGCGTTTATCTGTTTTAACATCCGTGTTAATCTGCGTGTCCGCGGATTCAATGCGCGGACAGATGACGAACGCCTGTCGCCCTTTTTGTATTTGTTCGCGGATGAATTGATAGGCGCGGCTGCGGTTGGCTGGCGCGACTATTTTTGTGATTATCGGCTTCCGGCCGCTGGGCAGTTCGTCAATGGTGGAAAGATCCAGATCGCCAAAAATCGTAATGGCTAAAGTCCGCGGGATGGGTGTCGCACTCATAGAAAGGAAGTGGGGAATGTTGCTTCCAATAAGCGCCGCCCGTTGTTGCACGCCAAACCTGTGCTGTTCGTCCACCACCACCAGTGCAAGATCTTTAAACTCAACATTTTTTTGAATCAGCGCATGCGTTCCTATTACTATTTTTATTTCGCCGTTTTTAATTGTGCGGATCAATTCCGCTTTTTTAATTTCGATTTCAAGATCAGGTTCGTAAAAAGCGGCGGATTCTTTTGAGGTCAGCAGAGCGATGCCGATTTCCTGATCGCTGAAAAATTTTTTTAACGTTAAATAATGCTGCCGCGCCAGCACTTCGGTCGGAGCCATGAACGCGGTTTGCAATTTTTTTTGCGCCGTTACCAAAGCGCCGATTGCGGCGATGATCGTTTTGCCGGAGCCGACATCGCCCTGGAGCAGACGATTCATCGGCCGGGGTTTTCCCATATCCCGCAGGATTTCCCACAGCGAGCGTTTTTGAGAGAATGTGAGTTCGAAGGGCAGCGACGCCAGAAGAGATTTTACGTATTCGAGGTCGGCGGGAACGGACGGCGCCTTTTCTTTAGCCAGCGCCGACTTTAAAAGAAGATTATTCAATTGCAGCAGAAACAATTCTTCAAACGAGAATCGGCGCCGCGCTTCAGCCGCTTCCTCAAGCGTACTCGGGAAATGGATTTGATTCAGCGCTTGGTTAATTTCCGGCAAAGCGCTTTCCTTCAGGACTTCAGCGGGAATGAATTCTTCAAGCGACTGGAGATTTTTCAAGACGATTTTAGCGAGCAGACGGATGCCTTTTGAAGTCAGTCCTTTCGTTTCCGGATAAATCGGCACCAGCGAGGCGGTATGTTTGGCCTCGAATTGTTTTGAAGTTACGAGTTCATAGGCGGGATTGGAGAGGTAGATGTCGTCTTCCGAGAGGCCTACTTTTCCGGCGAGGTTCACCGTTCGTCCGCGGCGCAGAATATTCCGCAGGTACGGCTGGTTGAACCATACGGCGCGCACCGAGCCGGTTTCGTCTTCGATCATGGCCTCAAAAATTGCCATCTGCCGGCGCCAGCTGCGCTTCAGCGTGGCATCTTGGATGACGCCCTGGACCGTTGCGCTTTGATTCGGCTGAAGTTCGGCAATTTTGTATATCGTTGAAAAATCTTCATAGCGTGACGGAAAATGCCGCAAAAGATCTTTCAC
>CAZVKF010000041.1:0-4746 GCA_964627585.1 uncultured Candidatus Saccharibacteria bacterium
CGGCGATCATGGTTTTGATCGGGGGTTTTCAGATATTGACTTCATCCGGCGACCCGGAAAAATTCAAGACCGGCAGGAATACCATTCTTTACGCGGCAATCGGATACGGCATTGTCATTATCGCCAAGGGCGTTTCGCTGTTGATAAAGCAGCTGTTCGGAGTTGGAACGTAATTTGGCTTCGCTTTACCTCAGGGATATATTATGGTATAGTGGATAAATACGAAAAAGGTCGCCCTATAAATTGCTGATTAATTTATGAAATTTATGATAGGAGGAAAAACAGGCCTAAAAAACAAAATCGCGATAGGATTGACGGCCTCAATCGCAGTTTCGGCGATGTTGATGCCTTTTCTCGCGGCTGCGCAGATTCAATCGCCTCCGCAAGCGCCGGTTACGCGCATTGAAGATCTCATTCGCGTCTTGAATACGCTAGTAAATTGGCTGTTCGCGATTTTGATGATTATCGCGGTCATCTTTATCTTCTACGCCGCGTATCTTTATCTGACCGCAGGCGGCGATCCGGAGAAAGTAAAAACCGCTACCAAACAGCTTGTATTTGCGGCTATCGCCATCGCGGTAGCATTGATTGCGCAGGGTGTTAAGTTCGTGGTGAGTCAGCTTCTCGGCGGTCCGACCGGAGGGTTTTAAGGTCTTCAAAAATAAATACGAATCAGAAAACCCCGTCCGACAATCGTCGGGCGGGGTTTCGTTTTATCTCGCAAAGGAGATTATTTTTCAATGGAAACTATGGCCGTGCCCTCTCCTCGGAGCCGGAATATGCCGCGCCTGTTGAACCATTGCACGTCGTTAGCCGGCAGCCACATCCTTGTACTGTCTAAGAACCGGATTTCCATACCTTTGTTGAGAACGCTCTGGTAATAATATTTCGGCCATGTTGCCGGTGTTGTAATCCAGCCGGACCAACATTCGGAGCGGATTTTGACTTCTATCTTTGTGATGCCCGGAGCGAACTGGCGGTTTTCGGAATCGGCGCAAAGCGGATAATCGATTTTAGCTGACGGCGATGCGCTGATGGGGGTTGTTTTGAGCGCTGACCCGATTCCGAAAAAAAGAATTAGTCCGAATACAAGTGTAGCTAGCGCAGCATAAGCGGGAATCCACGGTCCTACTTCGCGCGGCTCACCTTCTTGGATGTCGTCTGTTGTTTCGATCTGTGTCTTGATCTGGTCCATTAGAACCTCCTTTTTTTGGTTCCGTTCTTGGTCCCGGTTTGTTTTCCGGCGTTAGCCATAAGCCGACATTACCGGATTCATTGCCCTCGATGGAATAGATGTGTTTGGGCGCTCCGAGCGTATGGTCTACTTCGTTGAACGCTTCGCGCGCAGAAAGCCCCCTATGTTCGTCCATGAGTTTTTTAACCATGCCGCTCTTTGACGCAACGGCCTTGAGACGTTGTTCCGATTCTACTTTGGCTGCGAAAGCGCGCTTCGTTTATTCATCGAAGTCCGGCGCAGAAAGATGGATTCTTCCGAAGTCAACGCCATAGCGCTGTTCTATGTACGAACGATAGGGATTCTTATGTTCATTATCGATCAACTTGTCGACTTCTACGGCGTTCTTTTTATAGAAGTCGAGAACGTCTTCCGGAGGAATATTATTACGGGTATAGTTGTTGTCATGTTTATCTTTGTACCGCGTCCCATGACGGTGCGGCATCACATCGTCGTTCAAGCGAAGCAAGCAGTTGATTAGGCGTTCGATATCGTCGTGTCTGCTGGTAAACTCAAGCGCCTCGTATTTGCCCGCGACGTCTTGAAGGCGCGCTTCGAGCTCGGCCGTCAAATCTTTATCTAGGGCAACGAACCATTTCCGATAACGGTCAAGAAGTCCGTAATCCGGACGGCGAGCGCCGTTTATTCTCAGCTCTACTCCAAGAGATGTCCGGCCGCGTTTATTTTTTTTGCCCCCGGTTTCTTGAGTGAACACTTTGGCTTTAATCTCGAAAGGCATAAAAGTAGCAGGATACTCAACCAATTTACCGATTATCGGCGGTATCCACAGCCAGCCTTCTTTTGCCTGCCATCCCCAGTTAGCGCCGTGGCGTCCCAGAATGTATATAATTCCATAATAAACCGGAGAAATCCTTCTCCACCCAAGGGCAAAATAAATAAAAAGCACCAGAATTACTCCCAAAATATATTCCATTTCAAATACCTCCTTGTTTGTTTGTCATAGAACTTGCCGATATTTTATAATACTTTATAATAAAAGTCAATATTTAAGCGGTGAGAAGGGCAGGTGGCGGAACTGGCAGACGCACCAGCTTTAGGAGCTGGCGCCGCAAGGCGTGTGGGTTCAAATCCCTCCCTGCCCACAGGAAAGCTATGGCAAAAGAACGCATATTAACTTTCGCATTGCTCGCCGTTCTTATTTTCTTTAGCGCGGCTTTGCATCTTTATAGGATTTCTTATCCTGCACGGCCGGTGTTTGACGAGGCATATTTTGCGACGTATGCCGCCGATTATGCGAACGGCACTGCCTTTTTCGACATTCATCCGCCGCTCGGCAAGCTTCTTTATGCCGCCGTTCTTTCATTTTTTGACCCGCGGGCTTATCGCGATGCGGAGTTTATCAGCGTATCCAAGGATCCCAACGGCGGCGCGAAATTACTTGCCGACGTTTCGCCCAATGATTACGGCGATTTTCCTTATGTGCCTCTTCGGTTCTTGAGCGCTTTGTTCGGAATAGCTCTGCCTTTAGTGCTTTACGGATTCATGCGCAGCATATCAATCAACCGCTTCGCCGCATTTCTGGCCGCCTTTTTCGTCGTGTTGGAAAATTCGATTCTTCTTGAAACGAGGTTGATCCTTTTAAACGGAATGTACCTCGTTTTCGGTTTTGCGGCGCTCGCTTTATATTTTAAAAAAAGACAATGGCCGGTTGCCGCCGGGCTGGTTTGGGGAATGTCGCTTGGCGTAAAGCTCATCGGCGTCGTATTTCTGGGACCACTGCTTGTTGATTACTTTCTAAAAAAAGAGAACAGGCCCATTAATCAATTTTTGAAATTTGCCGCGGCGGGACTGGCCGTTTATATCGTTATCGCCGCAAGCAATAACTTATTTTTCTCGGTGAGCGAGCGGGTGGGCGTTTGGAAATCGCTCGGTTTTCCGGCGGACATATCTTCTTTGCCTGCGGCGCCGTTGGCGGCATCGGCGCTTGAAACGCTTTTTTCTGTAGGCGGATATGTTACCGGCGATCTGCCGCCGTTCCCGAAGTTCAACAGCCCATGGTATCTATGGCCGCTGATGCGAGTGCCGATTCCTTATTCGGAAACTCTAACTCTTGTCGGCAATCCGGTTGTCTGGTTTCTGACTTCGTTGGCGGTACTATTCGGTCTTTTTCGGCTATTGCGGATTTTTACCGGCCGCAGCGCAACCAATCCCGAGATGCTCAACCCGCTTTCCATTCTTCTGGGGGGATATTTCTTTTCGCTGCTGCCATTTGTGGTGATAGAACGAAGTACGTTTTTATATCATTATTTCCCGGCCTTGCTGTTCGCCGCATGTTTGTTGGCGTGGCTGGTTTCGGAGTTACTGCAATGCGATTCATTAATTGCGTTAAAAGGCCGTAAGTTGATTTGGTTTGGCATTCTATTCGTTGCGGCAGCAGGAGGGTTTGTTTTCGCCACACCCCATACTTACGGCGCTTCTTTAGTTTCTTCTACGGGCATGAAAGGCCCGGTGAATTTCACGCAAGTTTTTGTTGGTGAGGTGGGTGTAAACCTGCGTGGTTGAAATGTTGCTGTGCCCGAGCAGTTCCTGAACCGAACGCAGATCCGCACCGTTCATCAGAAGATCGGTCGCAAAGAGATGCCGGATCATGTGTGGCGTTACGCGGTTGCGGATCCCCGCTTTTCTTGCATAGCGGTCGATCATGCGCTGTACCGCGCGGGCGGTTACGGGGCCGATGACTTTCCCCGAATTTTTGCTCAAACTGACGAACAACTTTTCTTCGGCGTCGCTCCTTTTATCAAGGTAGGCCTTCAGCGCCTTTTTGGCCGCTTCCGAAAGAAACACCACACGCAGTTTGTCCCCCTTTCCGCGGACGGTTATTTCGTTCCGCTCAAGGTTGAGGTAGCGATCCAGCGAACACAGTTCGGAAAGACGGAGGCCGGTCGAGAAGAACGTTTCGAGAATAGCCCGATCGCGAAGTGAACGCAAGTCGTCTCCGCGCGGCATTTTCATCAAACGTTCCAGTTCGCTTTCGTCTATGATCTCGATCTGACGCGACGGCATTTTCGGAAGCTCTATTTTGTCGGCGGAGAGAACCGCGACATCCCGTTTGGCGAGATATTTTAAAAAATTACGCAGCGCGATGATATAGTATGCCTGTGTGCTTTTTTTAATCGTCCTGCCGTCAAGCGTTTTGGTACGGGCGAGAAAGAGGCGGAATTCGCGGACTTTGTCGGCGGATATTTCTTCGGGCCTTTTTACTTTTGAGAAACGGATGAAACTTTCAAGATAACGTTTGTAGTTTTCGGTCGTCTTTACGGAACGGTTTTTTTCTATTTCGAGGTAGTCCAGATAGTTTTTAAGGGCATTAAGAATATTCATGTCTATTAAACATTTTACGACACTTGCTATAGTATTGTAAAATGTTTGTAAGGCCCGTTGCGCAATGCGCCGCCCAGTATTACTAAAATGTTTGACGATCGCCAGAAATTTTAGTAAATGGACGCGGGTTTTGTTGATTCTGGCGGGGTGATAAGATATAATTCCCGCAG
>CAZVKF010000041.1:4846-7538 GCA_964627585.1 uncultured Candidatus Saccharibacteria bacterium
AAATGGACGCGGGTTTTGTTGATTCTGGCGGGGTGATAAGATATAATTCCCGCAGGAGGGGGGGCGAGACAATGAAAATGACTGTTGAGGCGAGGCCGTGGATTGATGAAACTATTTATACGGTTACTTTGAAAGGCCATGGGTTGAAATCGGAATACGTTAGAGCGCTCGCGATGGCTGAAAAGACCGGTGTCTCAGAAACATTGAGAGTTTTATCTGACATCGCCAAAAGTTCAGAGTAAGTAAACTAAAATAACTAACAGGGTTGGTTTTGCCGCCCTGTTTTTTAATAACGTATATCTAGATGTAGAATGGGAGTATGAATAAGTTAGTAGTCGTACTTCACAACATCCGCAGCTTGCATAATGTCGGCTCTATTTTTCGGACTGCCGACGCGGCCGGGGTTTCAAAAATATATTTGTGCGGCATTACGCCGGCGCCGGTTGACCGCTTCGGCAATTTCAGGCCGCAGATTTCAAAAGTTTCACTCGGCGCGGAGAGATATGTGCCGTGGGAGAAATGCGCTTCAACGGCGCGCTTAATTGAGAAGTTAAAAAATCCGCCGGCTGGCGGAGGCTATAAAATTTTTGCGGTTGAACAGGATAGAAAATCAGTTCCATATTACAAACTAAAATCTAAAAACTTAAAACTAAAAGCTGTCGCATTGGTATTGGGTAACGAGGTGCGCGGGCTTCCGAAATCAATTTTGAAACGCGCGGACAAAATTTTGGAAATTCCGATGTACGGCAAAAAGGAGTCGCTGAATGTCGCGGTAGCGTTTGGGGTGGTTGTTTTTAATCTCAGGCGATGAGTTTCTTGAATTCTTCCACCATCGGGATTTCTTCCGGTTCGGTTCCGTATTGTTCGGCGGTGAAGTAAGCAATCCAATCCGCAAGGACGAGTGAAGAAAATATCTTATGAAAAATATTTTTACCGCGGAGGTCTACGATTTCAACCGGCAGTTTTTTGTCGCGGTACAGTTGCGCCGTAATCTTCATCCGTTTTTGCATTTTGGAAGAGTCCTCTGCGTCGTGCAGAAAAATAAAATGCACATTTTTTGACAGGCCGCGCGTGGAAGTTATTACATCAAAGCCGGCCATTTCATTGTGATTCAGTTCCGAAAATACGTTTGAGAACGCCGGAATTTTGGCCGTTTCGTTGAATTTTATTTTCCAGGTGTAGGCAAGGGCTTCGTTGCGGCGGGATGCGTAGATGATTGGAAGGCGCTTTTTAAATTTTTTTGCGAGTTCATACCCCCTGGCTTTATAGGCCATAGGATTCAGGAGGCGCGACATCCTTGCCGCCTCTTTCAGCGCTTTTCCTTTTCGCGCAACTTTGAGAAGCGCTTTGAAATTAAATCCCAGCGCCATGCGCGGCTGGATGCCGGTGTCGGGCATGCGGATATACGGTACGCCCTCTTTTTTCGCAAGCTCGATGAGTTTCCCCCCGATCGATATTGCCGCGCGCGACATTTTCATTTTTCCCGCCCTTTCAAAGACATCGAGTGTTTCCTCGGTGTTGCCGGAGTAAGAGTTGGCGATAAGGAGAGAGCTGCGAAGTTCTTTTTTCGGAAGTTCCGGCAGGCCGTAGTCGCGGTGGATAACGATATCCAACGATGGCTTCCAAACTTTGAGCAGCGCACCGGCAAGACCGGAACCGCCCATGCCGGCGACTATTATTTTTTCGAATTTCTTTGGCTGCCCTCCTTCTATTTTTGGTTCGTACTCAAACTGCCGTGCGAAATTTTTTATTGCATCATACATAAAATTAAGAGGTTGCCCACCGTTTTAATTCCTCGTACGATGTTTCGCCGCAAATATAGTCCCCGGTTTCGGTATTAAAGAAGAACGGAACGCCGCCGCAGAAGCCCTTGTCGTATTGTTCCATCTTCTGCGCGTTTTCATCACTGTGCCAGATCTCATAACGTTCCAGTTTCACCCCCATTTCTTTTTCAAGGCGTTCTACCGAGGGCGTCATTTTAAGACAGTGCGGGCATTCTTTGCCGTAAAATTCCAAAAGCATCTTTTTATTGTATGCCGATAAGCTGACTAAGTTTTTCTTTGTTAAAACCGACTACAATTTTGCCGTCTACTTCGATGACCGGCACCCCAAGCTGACCGGATTTTTTAATCATTTCTTCTCTTGCCTGCATGTCGGCCGCGACATCTTTTTCCTCGTAAGTTACGTCGCGTTCCTTAAAGAAGGTCTTGGCCATTTTACAATATACGCAAGTTGGCGTGGTATAAATTGTGATCTTTGGCATACTTTTAAAGTTGAGTGATCGACCTTTATTTTATTATACAGGACGCAGCACCGCCGAGAAATGCCTCAGTGTTTTAGGAGCTTTGACGACTTTGAAACCGCTAAGGGCCTTTCTTTTTTCCCAGACGCGTTTGGCCGTTTCAATAACGTAGTCCAGATGAGATTTGGTATAGACGCGGCGGGGAAGCGCCAAGCGCACGAGTTCATGCCGGGCTGAATCTCCGAACATTAAACTCCCGATTTCGACTCCGCGCACTCCGCCTTCAAGGTAAAAAGCTATTGCCAGTGCGTGTGCCGGAAAATTCCCCTTTTTTATACGGGGAAGCGCTTTGGCGGCATCAATATAAACCGCATGACCTCCGGGAGGATTGATTAAGCTAAAGCCGATTTTTGAAAGTCCTCGCTGGAGGTCGGCCATTTGTCCCATGAG
>CAZVKF010000042.1:0-7516 GCA_964627585.1 uncultured Candidatus Saccharibacteria bacterium
TTCAGAGCAGGACGGGTTCGGTTCACAATATGCGCGCCGCCTGTATTTCTTAAGGAAACTCTCGGAAGCGAAAAAGCTTGGCCTTTTGCGAAGCAAAAGTTTTTCGCTGAGAGCGTAGAGGCGGCTTACCGCTGGAGTAAGCCGACCTCGGTTCCGAGAGAAATACAGGCGGCGCGTTTATGAGGGCTGGCGAGGGCCGCGCAGATTTCAAAATCTCTCTACCATTAGCAAACTTTTATCCCGCAAGGGAAGTTTTTGATAAATCTCTTCCGTCACAAAAGGCATAAACGGATGGAGCATCTTAAGCGATTCCAGCAAGACGGCGACGAGAACTATGTTGTTGTCGCCAAGTTCCTTTGCGGCCTCAAGATAGACATCGCAATATTTGTGCCAAAAAAAATCGTAAATAAGATGGAGCGCATGGCCGAATTCCAATTTCTCCAGATGTTTTTCCACTTGCGTCTTTGTCTTAAGGGCCTCTTTCAGAATCTTCCTGCTGTCTTCGTCGGTTTCGCGCTTTGCGGAAGCCATACTGGACAGCGACGGCACGTCCAATTTCGCGCCATCTGGCAACCGTCCCATCACGAAACGGCTGGCGTTCCAAATTTTATTGGCGAATTTCTTGCCCGCAACGACGGCGGTCTCGTCCCAGCGTATATCCTGATGGCCCATCGCCTGCCAGATTAATCCGAATCGTAAAGCATCCGCGCCGTATTTTTCTATAAGTTCGAGCGGATCAATGCCTGTTCCCAAACTTTTGGACATGCGCTTTCCCTCGTTATTCAATATCGTCGCGTGCACAAGCATCTGCTCAAACGGCGGCTTATCCATAAATTCCATCCCCGAAAAAATCATGCGCATATCCCAAAGATTTACGATCTCACGAGCATTGGTAATAAAATTTGTCGGATAAAATTTTTCCAAATCTTTTGTTTTCTCCGGCCAGCCGAGCGTTGCGAAAGGCCATAGCGCGGAGGAAAACCACGTATCGAGCACGTCGGGAAAACGCTCCCACGGCTCCTTGCATCCCGCGCAGCGTGTCGTCGGAGGTTTTTCGCCGACGAAAATCGTCTGCCTTTCGCCCTTGCAAGCGCAGTGCCATGCCGGAATCTGATGACCCCACCAAATCTGCCGCGAGATGCACCAATCTTTTATATTTTTGAGCCACGAGAAGTACGGCTTCTCAAAATTCTTGGGAATGATTTTGACTTTTTTAGATTTCACGGCGTCAAGGGCCGCCTTGGCAAGCTCATCCATTTTCAAAAACCACTGTCTGCTCAAAAGCGGTTCGATTACCGCACTGCAGCGCGAACATACGCTTACGTTATGCAGATAATCCTCAACGTGATCTATTAAGCCGTCGGCCTGAAGAAGTTCTATCACTTTCTCGCGGCATTCTTTAGAAGACAGGCCGACGCAGACCTCTCCGGCTTTTTCGGTCATTTTGCCGTCTTCGCCGATAACTTGATAGTAAGGAAGGTCATGGCGGTTTGCGATCTCAGCATCCAAAAGATCGTGCGCCGGAGTTACTTTAACCGCGCCGGTGCCGAATTTCATGTCAACCGCCGCGTCGGCAACAATGGGAACCTCCCGCTTCACAATCGGCAGTTTAACCCTTTCCCCGACCAGAGCTTTATATCTTTTGTCTTTCGGATTTACCGCAACCGCCGCATCGCCGAGCATGGACTCCGGCCTGGTTGTCGCCACGATGACGAAGTCATCGCTCCGACCGCCCGTCGGAGCTACAATCGGATATTTCAAATACCAGAGCTTGGTCGTCTCTTCGCGGTATTCAACCTCAAGGTCCGAAAGCGAAGTCCGGCAACGCGGACACCAATTGATGACGCGCTCACCGCGATAAATCCATCCCTTTTCGTAATAATGGATGAAAGCGCTATCAACCGCCTTTCTGTATTGTGCGTCCATCGTGAAACGAGTTCTTGACCAGTCCGCCGAAACGCCCAGTTTTTTAAGCTGATTAAGAATTATGTTGCCGTACTTTTCTTTCCATTCCCATACCTTTTCCAAAAATTTCTCCCTCCCGAGCATATGCCGGGACGTGCCTTGCTTTCTTAATTCCTTTTCTACGACGTTCTGCGTCGCGATGCCGGCATGATCGGTGCCGGGCAGCCAAAGCGTGCGGTATCCTTTCATCCGCTTCCAACGGATTAAAATGTCGGCTATGGTATTTTCCAAAGCGTGGCCCATATGAAGCGACCCCGTTACGTTCGGCGGCGCCATCATGATAACGAAGGGCTCTTTCGCCGCGATAGGCAGATTATACGGATTAAAAAAACCGGACTTATCCCAGAGCTCGTAAATTTTTTCTTCAACGGTTTTCGGATTATAAACTTTGTCTAATTCAAGTCCCATGAAGCTTATCATACAGCAAAAAGGACCTCTTGTTGAGGCCCTTAGCTCGTATTTTAATCTACTTTTTTACTTTCGGAACGAAACGTTCGGCTGCCATTTTCTCCCCGCTGCTATCCGCAATGGACACTTTGGAGCCGCCCTGAACCAGTTCTACGTCAAAGTCGGTATCCTCACTGCCCGTTACTTCAACCCACGTTCCGTTGTTCTGTTTCAACGCATTGTAAATCACAAGCTTGTCGGAAACGTTTCTGTGCTCATGAACGTATACAAGCTCGTCGCCAACTTTTAGATACTCGTTGTAGAGCTTGCCGTTGGCGTCGTAACAAGAGTAGATTGCTACATTGTATTCCGGCACTTTGTCCACCTCGTCGGCCGGACAATTCCATTTCGTAACATCGGGCAGATCAACCGCCCAACTGATCCCTGCCGTAAGAATAGTAAGAACAATAAAGGCCGCGACTGCGAAAAACCGTCTCATTCTTCCCTCCGCCTTGATCCGAAAAAGAAGTTATAAAGTAACCGTCTCATTATGGCGGTTATTTTAAAATAGTCAATAAGCGGCGCACCCTGTCTGTCGGCTGCGCTCCGGCCTTAATCCAATACTCCGCCCGTTCTTTGGAAATCTTAATCTCATCGGTATGCGGATTGAACCACCCGAGGTCTTCAACATAGCGTCCGCCCAATTTTGAGCGCTTTTCGGCCACAATGACGCGGTAGGCGGCCTGATGTTTTTTTCCTATTCTTTTTAACTTAATCGCAAGCATAATCGAAGGGTATATGGTACGCCAAAAAATTTCAAGCCCTGCTTAATCTTATGATTTCCTCCGCGAGCTTTTTGGCGGCATCTGGCCTGAAAAACCTACGCGAGGCCTCCGCCATCGAATCCTTAAGCGAAGGATCGTCAATAATTTTTTTGAGCTGGGTCAAAAAGATGCTCTGCAAAAGATTTTCTTCTTCAACGACTACCGCCGCGCCGGCGTCGGCAAAGGCGTATGCGTTTCTGATTTGATGCTCTCCGACAATTTCCGCCGGAAGCGGCACCAGAATCGCCGGCTTGCCGAATGCGGCGATTTCAAAAATAGTGCCGGCGCCGGCGCGCGCCACGACTAAGTCCGCGGCGGACAGCGCCGCCTTAAGATCGCTCTCAAGGTAAGGCACCGCCTTATAACGCGCGGCAAAACCCTTGGTCGCTTCGAGGACTTCGGAATAATGCCGCATGCCCGTCTGATGAAACGCCTGGCAATGTTCAAGAAGGCGCGGGAGGCACTGCACGATAAATTCATTCAGACGCAACGCGCCCTGCGAACCGCCCAGAACAAGAATCAACGGCAATGAAGAATCGAATCCCAACTGCCGTTTGGCATCGGCTTGCGGGTACGGGTTTTTTAACAAACTGGGGCGAACCGGATTCCCCACCAGCGCGACGTTCTGAATTCCGCGCTGCGTAAAATACGGGGCCGCTTCCGGAAAAGAAATCGCTATTCGCGCGGCAAAACGCGCCGAGGCCAGGTTCGTACGGCCCGGTACGGCATCCGATTCGTGAATTATTATCGGGATGCGATATAAGCGGCCGGCGAGAATTATCGGCAGCGCTCCAGAGCCGCCTTTTGAAAAAATAACTTCCGGCATAAATAGAAGCATCTTCCATAACGCCTGTAAAAGCGCGAACGGGAATTTTACGGCATCTATGAAGTTGGAAAGCGAGAAATAACGCCTCATTTTCCCGGAAATAACAGAAGATGCGGGGATGCCGTTCTGTATCAAAATATCGTGAAATGCGCCCGCGTAACCGAAGTAACGTATATCGAGATTGTATCCGTAAATGTTTGCGAACGAACGAAGTTCCTCCGACACGGCAAGAAGCGGATAAATATGTCCTCCGCTGCCCCCGCCCGTCAACGCAATGTGCAGTGTCTTACCTGGCATATCTTGAAACGTTTAATACTATGCCTAAGGCCGTCAAATCGGCTGCCAAAGCGGTGCCGCCATAACTGATGAGCGGCAGCGGGACTCCGGTAAGCGGAATCAATCCGGAAATCGCGGCCATATTAACAAAGGCCTGAATGCCGATGAGGGAGATAAAGCCGGATATAAGAAGTTTTCCAAACGCGTCGCCGCTTCTCTTGGCTATCCAAAACCCCTCAACAATGAGAAGTAAAAAAATGATAATCAGCGCGCTGGCGCCGACAAATCCCCATTCCTCGGCCACCACTGCGAAAATTGAGTCGCCTATTGTTTCCGGCAAAGAGCTGTACTTGATTCTGGATTGTCCATAACCCACTCCCCACCACCCGCCGGAACCGATGGCAGTTAAGGCCTGCGTGAGCTGGAAGCCCGATGTTTCGCTGTATTTTTCGGGATTCAAAAAACCTATGATGCGTTCGCGTCGGTAGCCGGAGAACAGAAACAACAGAGATACGCCGAGGACGGCAATCATGACCAATACCGTAATATATTTTAAAGAAACTCCGCTCATAAAATACATTATTAAAACGCTCGCGAACAAAATAAGGACTGCGCTTGTTGCGGGCTGAAGCAGCAGTAGGACCGCTATCGTTCCGTTCACGAACAAAAAAGAAAGCAGGTTGGGCTTCTTTAACAGCCAAGCCGCCATATACATAAGAAACAAAACCTTGACTGCTTCCGCCGGCTGGAACGTGAAAGAACCGACATTAATCCACCTGGCCGCGCCGCCGGCTTCAAAGCCGATGGGGGTGAATACCAAAATTAAGAGCGCTATGCAGGCAACAAGAAAAAACGGCGCGAACTTCTGATAGTAACGATAATAAAAAGAGAAGCCGAAGATGAAACCCGCGATTCCCAAACCCAAACCGTACAACAGCTGGTGCTTCAGATAGTAATAGCTGTCGTCGAATTTGATCCTGCCCAGATCGGAAGAAGCGCTTGAAAGAATCACTAAGCCGAAAGCCGTCAGAAAAAGCACGCAGAAAAGTATGATGTAATCCGAAGAGTGCCGCATTATTGCTTTCTTAATATAGTGCCGGCAAGAACGTTTTTAAACCGGGAATCCTCCACCGCAAGACGTCCGTTCACTATAACGTATTTGACTTCGCCGTTTTTGAATATGGTCAAATCCGCCATATTTCCCTCCGCAATCACTCCGCGATCCTTCAATCCGAGAATGCCGGACGGAAGACCGGTGATTTTATGGACGGCCTGCTCAAGCGTCATCAATTGTTCCTGCTCGACGATTTTCAAAAACTTCGTAAACGTTTCTACGGATCGTTCCGGCCTTACAAACTTTGCCTGCGTAAAAGCCAGCTTGCCCGCCGCAACTTCGGCGAAGGCAGGAAAACTTGCGCTGTTGGACGCAATCAAAGTATGCGAACTGGAAAACAATTTTGTCAGCGGCTGCGGGTTGATATTCTTGTAAAGAAGGATGGTTTTCAGATTCGTAAGGTCCATTAATTGCAAAAGCCCTTCTCTGACGTCAACGCCGCGATTGTCCGCAAATTCTTTGAGCGTTTTATTCACCAAAAATTCAAAACCCGGCGCTTGGGCGATTATAATTTCGTCTCCCGTCATTTTCGGAAGCTCGCGGAGAACGCGCTCGCGCATCGCCGGCTGAGCGATATTGCACCGCATCACTTCCAATCCCCCGCTCTGAATCCACTCCGGAAGAAGACGATAGATGGTCATAATGCTCGTGTCGCTCGGGTAAGTGTCGAAATAGAATTCCGAATCTTTTGCGCGTTCCTCAATCAGAAGAATCGCCTCTGCGAATTTTCTCTCAAAACCGATAAGCGGCCGCAGATGGCTGATGATGGTTTTTGCTTTCGTTTCTCCCGCAAGGTCAAGCGTTTCTTTCACCGCGTCAACAATACCGTCCTGTTCATTGCGAAGATGCGTCGTGTACACGCCGCCGTGCTTTTTAACCGCCTCAACCAAAATCTTCAATTCGTGATACGGCGTACTTCGGGAATGCACGTAGCCCAAGCCGCTGGACATGCCGAAGGCCCCCTCCTCCAAGGCCTTAACGACTATGGTTTGGAATGCCGCGAGTTCCCGATCCGACAGATCTCGCAGTTCTTCCCCGATTAGATCGCGGCGCACGGTTGAATGCCCGACCAGCGTACCGAAGTTAACGCCGAGCGGCCGGCGCGACAGCACGTTAAGGAATTCGCCGACGGAGTGCCAATCGACGTTAATCGCATTCGGATCGGCCCACTTTCGTATAGACAGTAAATTACCCTTGATCAGCGGCGCAAGCGAAGAACCGCAATGGCCTCCGATGACGGTAGTAACGCCCTGCAGCAAAAAATCCTGCTGCTCCGGATTTACGAAGAGGGTAAGATAATGATCCGAATCGGTGTTGATATCAATGAAGCCGGGAGCCAGATACGCGCCGTTGCCGTTAATAATGATGTCAGCTTTCTTGTTGGAAAAATTTCCTATTGCCGAAATCCTATCCCCTTTCAACACAACATCGGCTTTATAAGCGGATTTACCCGTGCCGTCAATTATCTGAATGTTTTTGATAAGAAGCATAATTGTAATAAATATTTCGTTCTATTCCCCCCTCCACCTCAACTCATCAAAATATGCGGTGATGTCGCTGGTGGTGATTTGGAAAGCGCTGCCGATTTGGATTAGGGCTCGGTCAATCTGGGTGATGGTGGTTGTGAAAGGAAGCCAGTCAGACCAGGAGCCGGAGTCAATTCTGGCTCTGGCTCTCTGATTGGGGATGTCGGCCTCTATTTCGGCGAAATACCAGTGTCCGGGCTGAAATGGGGCCAGGTCTTCAAAGGGTCCAGCGCCGGCGCCTGTTGTGGAAAAACGAACGGTGTCAAATATGCTTCTGGAAATCCTCAGGAAAAAGACAGGAAGAGCGTCCTGTCTGAAGGCAACGGTTACCGGGCCTGGAATCGGATTGTCGGCGCGGAGATAGAAAGAGATGGTGGCAGGAGAAGCTGCTGATGTGATGACCGGACTGAAGTTCCTCTGTATGGTCATAGCCCCTGACAATGGGCAGGGGGCGGTGCAATGACCTTTTGCGGCTTTTGAGCCGGCGGCGACAGTTGAGCTTTGTACAGAGAAGAAGCCGGTATCGCCGAACCAGCCGTGCTGGCCGACCAGTTCTCCGGAATTGAGGTTGTCAAAGGATTCGATGGGGTTGATTGAT
>CAZVKF010000043.1:0-7433 GCA_964627585.1 uncultured Candidatus Saccharibacteria bacterium
ATGAGCCCGGTTCTATTTTTAAACTTATAACAATGGCAGCCGGCATTGATACGGGCAAGATTACGCCGGAGACGACTTACTACGATAACGGTTCGGTAATCTTTAACGGCCGTACGATTAAGAACTGGGCATCAAAGGTATATGGCGTGCAGACGATGACGCAGGTAATAGAGCAATCAATCAATACCGGTGCCGTATTTGCGGAACGGCAGACGGGGCACAAAAACTTTTTGGAATATTTGAAAAGATTCGGCGTTAATGGGAAAACCGCCGTTGATCTTCCGGGCGAAGTCAGCGGTAATTTGAAAAATCTGGAAGACGGCGGCCGCGACATTAATTTTGCGAATGCTTCGTTCGGCCAGGGGATCGCCGTGACCCCGCTTAATTTGCTGCGGTCTATTGCCGCGATCGCAAACGACGGCGTAATGATGCGTCCATACATCAACCGCGCGTTGGGACCGCAGGAGGTCGGAAGAATTATTTCCAGAGATACGGCCCGTAAAGTACGGGAGATGATGGTTTCTGCGGTAAATAAAAATATAATCGCGGTAATTCCAAACTATTCGGTTGCAGGGAAAACGGGTACGGCTCAGGTGCCGGATTTTGAACATGGCGGTTATACCGATCAGGTCATTAATACTTATGTCGGTTTCGCGCCGGCATTCGACCCGCGCTTCATTGTTCTCTTGAAGCTCGACAGACCTGAAGGCGCGCCGCTCGCGGGATTGACCGTGGTGCCGGCATTTCGTGAACTGGCGGAATTCCTGTTGAACTACTATAATATAGCGCCAGATCGGCTATGAAAAATCTATTATTAAAAATATTACAGTTGTTTCTGAAGAAGATAGCCCAACTGATCATCTGGCGTTATCAGCCCGGGGTGGTTGTGGTAACGGGAAGGGTCGGAAAGACATCGACCAAAGAAGCGATTTTGACCGTCTTGCGCAGGGATCGTAATGTTCGCGCGACGCAGGGCAATTTTAATAATGAACTCGGCGTGCCCCTGGCGATTATCGGGGAGTGGGACAAGATCGGCGGAATACTTTTCTGGTTTAAAGTCATTATGGTTGGGTTGTGGCGCGCTATCTTTAAAAGCTCCTCGTATCCGGAGATTCTTGTTTTGGAATACGCAGCCGATCGTCCGGGAGACATAAAATATCTCTTGCAGATTGCCCGTCCCCAAATCGGAGCGATAACCGCGATAGGAGACATTCCGGTGCATGTGGAATTCTTCAGCGGTCCGGATGCGATAGCGCGTGAGAAGTCGAGAATCGTGGAAGCGCTGCCGGCTAATGGTTTTGCTATTTTGAATTTTGACGATGAAGCCGTAATGGATATGCAGGAGCGAACGCGCGCCCATGTTATTACGTTCGGCTTCGGCGAAGGATCGGGGTTACGGATCACCAATTTTGAGACGCGTTCCGATAACGATCGTCCGTACGGGATTGTATTCAAACTAATTTACGGCGGAAGCGTGGTGCCGGTTCATCTTAAGAGCGTGTTCGGGAAATCGCAGGCCTATGCCGGCGCGGCTGCCGCGGCCGTCGGCATCGTGTTTGGAATGAATCTCGTGAAGATTGCCGAATCGCTCTCGGATTATCGGCCGCTGTACGGCCGGATGACTCTCCTGCCCGGCATAAAACTTTCATATATAATCGATGACAGTTACAACGCCGCGCCGCTTTCGATGCACGCGGCGCTGGATACGTTGAAAGCTATCAAGGTAAGCGGGCGAAAAGTGGCGGTGTTGGGGGATATGCTGGAAATAGGAAGATATACCATGGAGGCTCATGAAGAGGTCGGACGGCTTGCGGCGAAAGCCGCCGACATTTTGGTGACGGTAGGCCCTCGCGCAAAATTTATAGCGGAACACGCCGTACGTCACGGCTTGCCCAAAAGGCGCGTTCTTGTTTTTGACGTTGTTGAAGACGCTATAAAGCCGGTGCAGGATTTGATTAAAAAGGGCGACGTCATTTTGGTTAAGGCCTCGCATGCCGTGGGACTGGATAAGCTGGTGGACAGCATCAAGGCGTTATAGCATTATTTTGCAGGGCTCCTATCGTCTAGCCCGGCCTAGGACGTCCCGCACCATCCGTTTAACACGGAGGTGCGGGACAAGCCAGGTTCCTTGCCCCGTACTAAAATTTAAGCAAAACTAACAATACTGGCCCCATCGTCTAGTGGCCTAGGACGTCAGCTTCTCAAGCTGAAAACATGGGTTCGATTCCCGTTGGGGCTACGGAATTTTTAGTGCGGGGTCATCCTGGAAACTCGGGTTCGAATCCCGATGGGAGCACAAAAATTATAAATTTATCTTATTCCTGTCAGGATTTGTTGACATTTTTTCATCGTTTCATATACTAGACTCTATATTTTATGCCGACTATTAATCAATTAATTAAAAAAGGAAGAAAACCGCTGAAGAGCAAATCAAAAGCGCCGGCACTCGGCGTGTATTTCAACACGATCAAAAATCATCCGGTTGAATCGTTTTCTCCCTTTAAGCGCGGCGTATGTTTAAAAGTATTTACGACCACTCCCAAAAAACCTAACTCGGCGTTACGTAAAGTTGCGCGCGTGCGTTTGACTAACGGTCAAGAGGTAACGGCTTATATTCCCGGTATCGGCCATAATCTTCAGGAACACTCGGTGGTAGTTGTCCGCGGCGGACGGGTGAAAGATCTTCCCGGAGTCCGATACCATATCGTGCGCGGCGTTTTAGATGCCACCGGCGTCGAAAACAGGAAACAGCAGCGTTCGAAATACGGAGCAAAACGTCCCAAATAGAAATGCGAAGGAAAAGAAGCTACAAAAGAGTTCACGAACCGGATAGCAAGTATGTCAAGGTGAACCTCGGCCGTTTTATTAATTATGTGATGCGCGAAGGAAAGAAATCCGTTGCCGAAAAAGTTGTCTACGAAGCACTCGATATTATCAATAAGGAAACGAAGCAGGATTCGATTGCCGTATTCGAGAAAGCGTTAGAGAACGCCTCTCCGGCCGTAGAAGTCGCGGCGCGCAGGATCGGCGGCGCCAACTATCAGGTCCCGCGGGAAGTAAGGCCGGATCGAAGATTCGTGCTTGCGTCGCGGTGGATTATTGATGCCGCGCGCAGCCGCAAGGGTAAACCGATGTCAAAAAAACTTGCCGAGGAGCTTATTGCCGCCTCTAAAAATGAAGGCGCGGCGATCAAAAAGAAACAGGATACGCACCGCATGGCGGAAGCGAACCGCGCTTTTGCCCACTTTGCCTGGCATTAAAAATGTCGCGTCAATATCCCCACGAAAAATATAGAAATATCGGCATCATTGCGCACATTGATGCCGGAAAAACAACCGTTACGGAACGGGTTCTTTTTTATACCGGTCTCTCGCATAAAATCGGCGAAGTTCACGAAGGCACAACGGTGATGGACTGGATGGAGCAGGAGCGCGAGCGCGGCATTACCATAACCGCCGCCGCCACGACTTGTTTCTGGACGCCGACCTACGTAGAGATAAGAGACAAGGGACAAGATACAAGTAAACAATTTGAGCATCGCATCAACATTATAGATACGCCCGGCCACATTGATTTTACGGTCGAGGTCAAGCGTTCCTTGCGCGTACTCGACGGGGCGGTAGTGGTTTTTGACGGCGTTGCCGGCGTTGAACCGCAATCCGAGACGAACTGGCATTACGCCGATGAGTATAAAGTGCCGCGCATCTGTTTCATCAATAAATTGGACCGCATGGGCGCAAGTTTTGAAAAGAGCTTTCAATCCGTCTTGGATCGACTCACGCCTTACGCCGTGCCTTTACAGCTTCCGATCGGTTTGGAATCGGATTTCGAAGGCATTGTGGATTTGCTTACGAGAAGGGCCTATCGTTTCGAAGGCGACCACGGAGAAAAGATCGAAGAACGCGAGATTCCCGAAAACATGAAGACCGAAATGGAGAAACGACGCCATGAACTCATAGAGAAAATCGTTGAACTCGATGATAGTTTGATGAGTATGTATCTTGAAGGCAAAGAACCGCCTCTTGATGAATTGAAACGCGCTCTTCGCAAAGCGACGCTTGAAGTAAAGTTGGTGCCGGTATTGTGCGGCTCCGCGCTAAAAAACAAAGGCGTGCAATTTGTGCTCGACGCCGTCGTGGATTATTTGCCTTCGCCCCTTGATTTGCCGGCGGTTAAAGGCGTGCATGCCAAGAGCGGCGAAGAGGTAACGGTACATCCCCGCGACGAAGAACCCGTTGCCGCGTTGGCGTTTAAAATCGCAACCGATCCTTTCGTCGGAAACCTCACCTATTTCCGGCTTTATTCCGGGGTAATGAAGAAGGGCAGTTACCTTTCCAATAGTTCAAAGAATACGCAGGAGCGTATCGGCCGTTTGGTTCGCATGCATGCGAACCATCGTGAAGAAGTTGACGAGTTCGTGTCCGGCGACCTCGGAGCGATTGTGGGATTGAAGAATACCGGCACGGGTGATTCGTTGTGCGATCCGGAACGGCCGCTGCTTCTTGAGAAAATCACGTTCCCCGAGCCGGTGATTTCGGTGCGCATAGAACCGAAAACGAAAGCGGATCAGGAGAAGATGGGAATAGCTTTGCGGCGTTTGTCGGAAGAGGACCCGACTTTCCGCGTCGGCGGCGATCAGGAAACCGGCGAAACCATTATTTCAGGAATGGGTGAGCTGCATTTGGAGGTCATCGTGGAGAGGATGAAGCGGGAATTCGGAGTGGAAGCGAATGTCGGACGGCCTCAGGTCGCTTATAAGGAAACCGTGAGGGCCGGCGCCGAGGCGGAAGGAAAGTATATTCGTCAATCCGGCGGACGAGGCCAGTACGGTCATGTTTGGCTTAAGATCGAACCTTTTGAACGCGGCAAAGGATTCGAATTCATTAACGCCATCAGAGGCGGAGTTATTCCCCATGAATTCATCCCTGCCGTTGAGAAGGGGGTTAAAGAGGCCTTGGCCAAAGGTATAATTGCCGGATATCCGATGATCGATGTGGAGGTTACGCTTTACGACGGTTCTTTCCATGAAGTGGATTCTTCTGAAATGGCCTTCAAGATCGCGGGTTCGATGGCATTGCAGGAAGCGGCGAAGCGCGCTAAGCCCGTGATTCTTGAACCGATTATGAAAGTTCAGGTCATTGCCCCGCCGGAATTTTTGGGAGACGTAACCGGTGATTTGAGTTCCAAGCGGGGTAAAATCGAAGCCATGAATGACCGCGTGAATGTGAAGGTGGTTGATTCAAGGGTGCCGCTGTCTGAAATGTTCGGCTACGCGACCAAGCTTCGTTCCATGACGCAGGGCCGCGGCAGTTTCACCATGGAATTCGACCACTATGAGGATGTGCCGCAAAACGTCGCACAGTTGATTATTGAAGGGAAAAAGTAAATGAACATTTTCGATAAAATAAAATTCACTTTGGCAAAAGGTTCGGGTAAATGCGTTGTATTGCATAACGAAGAGCCGCAGTATGTAGTGATGACGTGGCGGGAGTATGAAAAGTTGCTGGAAGCCGTAGAGAAACCCGAGCATACGGAAGATATCGATATTAATGAAATACCGTTATAATATAACGGGTAAGCAGTTTTCGTGGGGGTTGACATATTTTGTGCTATTCCTATAGAATTGAGAACAGTCGTCAAAAATAAATTATTTAATAGCTTTTAGCTTAGAGCTTTTAGCTTTTAGTGATACGTCGGCTGACGGACTAAAAACTAAAAACTTAAAACTAGAAACTCAAACAAAATGGCGGAAAAAGCCAAATTCGAGCGAAAAAAGCCGCATTTGAATGTCGGTACCATCGGTCACGTTGATCACGGTAAAACGACTCTGACTGCGGCAATAACGCACGTACTCCACCTCAAAGGTCTGGTATCGAAAGAAGAGAGCGTTGATCAAATCGATAATGCCCCCGAAGAAAAGGCGAGGGGTATTACAATCGCGCTTCATCACTCCGAGTACGAATCGGAAAAGCGCCATTACGCGCACATCGACGCCCCCGGACACGCCGATTACATTAAGAACATGATTACCGGCGCAGCGCAGATGGACGGCGCGATTCTTGTGGTTTCCGCCACTGACGGCCCGATGCCGCAAACCCGGGAACACATTCTTCTTGCGAGGCAGGTAGGCGTTCCGGCCGTCGTGGTCTTCCTTAATAAAGTTGATCAGGTTGATGATAAAGAATTGATTGACTTGGTAGAATCGGAGGTGCGCGAACTCCTAAAGAAATACGATTTCCCCGGCGATGAAGTGCCGGTGATTCGAGGTTCGGCGTTGAAAGCTCTGAACGTTAAATCCGCCGACGAAGAAGACGCCAAGCCGATTTTGGAATTGGTTAAGTCGTTGGACGAATACGTTCCGGAGCCGGTTCGCGATACCGACAGGCCCTTCCTTATGCCGGTTGAGGATGTGTTCTCAATCGAGGGCCGCGGAACGGTTGTGACCGGACGCGCGGAACGCGGCATCGTTAAGGTTAACGAAGAAGTTGAAATAATCGGTCTTAAGCCGACTCAAAAGACCGTTGTTACGGGTATAGAGATGTTCCAAAAAATTCTTGATGAGGGAAGGGCCGGCGACAATATCGGCGTTCTGCTCCGCGGATTGAAGAAAGAAGACGTTGAGCGCGGACAGGTGGTGGCAAAACCCGGCAGCGTTACTCCCCACACCGATTTTGAGGCCGAGGTTTACGTATTGAGCAAAGAGGAAGGGGGCCGCCATACGCCGTTCTTCGGGGGCTATAAGCCGCAGTTTTATATCCGTACCACTGACGTTACCGGCGAAGTAATTTTGCCCTCCGGCATGGAGATGGTCATGCCCGGCGATACGGTTAACGTTACGGTGAAGCTGATCGCGCCGGTGGCGCTTGAGGAAAAACAGCGTTTCGCCATCCGCGAAGGCGGCAAGACCGTTGGCGCGGGCGTGGTAACCAAGATCCTTAAATAATATTCTGCGTGCGAACACCTATGGCTACAGAAAAAGCCGCCAGAGTTAAGGAAGACAAATCAGTTTTACGGTTGAGAATTAAGGCCTACGACCATAAATTGATAGATAACTCTTGCCGTCAGATCATTGAAACCGCAGAGAGAAACGACGCCGAGGTGGTGGGGCCGATTCCGCTTCCCACCGAGATGCGGCGTTATACCGTGAACCGTTCCACTTTTGTACACAAGGACTCGCGGGAACAATTCGAGCTCCGCGTTCACAAGCGTCTGATCGACATTCTTAATCCAAATCAAAAGATTATAGAATCGCTCAGCAATCTTAATCTTCCTGCCGGGGTTGAAATCGAAATCAAGATGGTATAAGATATATATCCGAAGAGGATAGCCGGTAAATAAAAACATCTGGGGCTAGACCTCGGATGTTTTTATATAAATGCCCATGAATTACATAGGAGGCACAACATTAAAAATGACCCAGATGGGGAAAGGAG
>CAZVKF010000044.1:0-2824 GCA_964627585.1 uncultured Candidatus Saccharibacteria bacterium
GAATAATAAATCTCGTCAATTCACGGATTGGCGGGATTTTTGTTAAATAGTTGTTTGGCGACCATGTACTTCATGTACCGGAGGGCTTTTGCTATTTTTCCGACAACTCACTCAAGAATTCCCGCAGATCTTTCGGCAATTCGGCTTCGAGCGCTATAGGCATGCCGTTAGGCAGTTCGAATTTCAGATAGTAAGCATGGAGAAACGGCCTGTCCAGCGGGCCGGGTTTTGCTCCGTAAAGCGAATCGCCCACGATGGGATGGCCGATGGCCGCGAGATGCACCCTTAATTGATGCGTGCGTCCGGTCAGGGGCCTTAATTCCACCAGCGCAAATTCGTTGCCGATCTTTTTAATGACTTTATAGCGGGTTTTTGCGGCGCGCACCGATTTCTTCGAGTTTATCTCCGGTTTATGCACCGCAACTTTTTTAAGACGGTTTTGTTTCGAAGGTCTTATTGCGTATTCAATTATCCCTTCTTTTTGCTTGGGCACGCCTTCAACGAGCGCGAAGTATTTTTTTGTCACTGTCCGGTTCAGGAACTGGTTTTTAAGGAATAAGAACGCTTTCTGGTTCTTGGCTGCGACGATGAGTCCGGAAGTGCCTTTATCCAGACGATGTACGATGCCCGGACGCAGTCCGCCAGCCGGCGGATCGCCGACGTTTTTGATTTCCGGATAACGCGCGAGCAGGGCATTAACGAGAGTATGGCGGAGATGCGCGGGCGTCGGATGGGTAAGCAGACCGGCCTGTTTGTTTATTACGGCAACATCCTCGTCTTCATAAATTATGTTAAGAGGGATATCGGATTCCGGATGAATGGCCGCGTTTTTAAAAATAGGAAGTTTTTCCTCCAAAATTGTTACGCGGTCTTTATTTTTCAATACGAATCCGGATTTAATCACTGAGCGTCCGTTAATTTTCACTGCGCCCGCGCGGATGGCTTTTTGAAGCTGTGAGCGGGAAAGCCGGCTTATTTTTGAAGCGAGAAATTTATCAAGGCGGCCTTCGTTATTCTCAAATATAAATTCCATGCCGAATCATTTTAAATATTTGTCAATATTTTTGAGATGTTCTTCGTAGGTTGCGGCGCAATGTATTTTCCTTTCGGCATCATGAAGATAGAAAAAGCATTTTGTATCCTGGGGGGAAATCGCGGCTTTGATCGCTTTGGTTCCGGGATTGTCTATGGGCGTAGGCGGAAGACCCGCGTAGAGGTAAGTGTTATACGGAGAATCTATTTTTTTGTCATCGGATTTCACCGGCGGCCACCAGCCGGCCTGTGCACTGCCGCGCGCGTATTGGATTGTGGCGTCAATGTCCAGTTTCATTCCCCGCAAAAGCCGGTTCCATATTATTCCGGATATCACAGGCATATCGTCGCCGCCGGCCGCTTCGCGCTGTATAAGCGATGCTATTTTAACGGCAGTAGTCCATTTTATGTTTTGCTCCATAAGATCGCCGGCATATTTGGCCAGTTCTTCGTTGAAGCCGTCCATCATGCGTTTTGCTACGGCGTCGCCGCTGTCGGCTTTGGGCACCAGATACGTATTTGGAAAATAAACGCCTTCCGCATATTCGGGGCCGCGTTTTTTATATGCCGACAGAAATTCCTGTGTTTTTGGATTGTCCCAGCCAAGCGTTTTTGCCAATATTTCGGCGATTTCCTCTTTGCGCAAACCCTCTGGAATCGAAACCCATTTTTGCTGCGGGCCTTTTGAGATGACGCCGGCGATTTCAAAGGCATTCATGCTTTTTGCAAGGGGATAGCCGCCAGCCGGTATGCCGGATGCAAATCCTCGCAGAGAAAGGGCGAAACTTATACCGGTCCGGCTTTTAACGAATCCTTCTTGGTACAATTTGGCAATTGCGGTATCGCGGTCGGCTTTAAGCGGAATGACAAACCATTCCGTTGCAGCCCCGCTTTTGGGGGCGCCGAAAAATTGGCTGAAAATAAAAAAAACGGCCAGGACAGCAATAAAAATAAATATGCCGGAGCCCAGGAGCATGATGCGCGTCATAATGTGTTATTATAAAGACATTATCGCAAAATTAAAATGGTTTCGGATAAAATTCCGCGCGACGAACAATTGACGCAAGAAATAGGATGGCTGGTTAAGGAGAAATACAAGGGGCGTATCGCGGGAAAAAATAAGGATAAAGTAGAAGAAGACGTTGAACGGCTTATAGCGGGGGAGCCAATAGATTATGTTATAGGTTTTTCCGATTTTGCGGGGTGCAAAATTGATTTATCGCTGCGGCCGCTTATACCGCGGGCGGAAACGGAATATTGGGTGGAAAAAGCAATTGACGATATTCTTCAAGTGCAGATAGACGCAGAGCCCAAGCGTTGCTTGGATATGTTCGCCGGCTCGGGATGCATCGGCACGGCCTTGCTTAGCCACATCCCTTTTATTACCGTGGATTTTGCGGAAAAAGAAAAAAAGCTTCTGAAGCAAATCAAGCTGAATACTTACCATAATAAAATTGATCCCCACCGCTACAGAATCATTCAGTCCGATATCTTCTCCGGCATCCCGGATTCATACGATTATATTCTTGCTAATCCGCCCTATATTGCCGAATCCAGGAAAAAAGAAGTTCAGGAATCGGTCTTGGAGTGGGAACCGCAGGGGGCCGTTTTCGCGGGAAAAGACGGTTTATCGGCCATCGATAAATTTCTAAAGGGTGCCAGGAGCCAGCTTAATCGGGGCGGAAAGATTTATATGGAATTCGACTCGCATCAGAAAAGCCATATCGAGCGCATTTTGGATGATTGCGGATATAAAAATAGCGAGTTTTTTAACGATCAATTCGGAAAATCG
>CAZVKF010000044.1:2834-5097 GCA_964627585.1 uncultured Candidatus Saccharibacteria bacterium
CTCACCGCTGAAAGTTATACACAAGAACAATTGACGCAGGCGTTAACAGAAATATAATTATGAATATGATAAAACCTCTTTTAATTACAGGTTTATCTCTGAGTTTGGTTTCGCCCGTGTTGGCGCAAACTTCGAGCCCCCGCGATTTAAGGGAAAGTATCAAGCAGGATATTAAAACTCAAAGACAGACCCTGCGGGAGGAATTCCGCGCAAAACAAGAAGAACTGCGTACGCAAATTCAGCAGCAACGTGAAGAATTCAAAAAGGGAGTTGAGCAGAAGCGGGCGGAACTTCAGGACCGTATTAAAGCCAAACGGGCCGAACTCAAAGCGCGTTTGGAAACAATAAAAGATGAACGCAAAAAAACGGTTGTCGAGCGGATTGACCAACAGATGGACGAATTAAATAAAAGGATGACGGATCATTTTTCCGACATCCTCGATAAGTTAGAAGCGGTTTTGGCGCGCATAAGTTCAAGGGCAGATAAAGCGGAGGCCAATGGGCGCGACGTTTCGGCTGTGCGGACGACAATTACCGCCGCGAAAGATGCCATTAGCGCAAGCCGTTCTGCGATTGAAACTCAGGCCGGCGAAACTTATACGCTCACCGTTACTACCGAAAATGCGTTGCGTCAGGATGTCGGTAAGGCGCGTCAAGCGCTGCATGCGGCTTTGGTTAAAGTTCGCGATACGGTTTTCGCCGCGCGCGATGCGGTGCATAAAGCGGCAGTAACTTTGGGACAGATTCGCGATGTAGATAAACTGGAGGTTGAAGAAAACGCCACAACTATTCCAACGACAACTTCACAATAAAAACCATGAAAAAAAATACTACAATTCTTATTATCGCAGTCGTCGTTATCATGTTACTGGGTCTATGGTGGTGGCAGTCAAAAACAACGGTGTACGCGCCTCAGGCGCCGACCCCGCCTTCGGTTTCGGCACAAGATACTACCGGTGCCATCAATAAAGATTTGAATAGCGTTACGGTTGACGACATTGATAAAGAATTCAAAAATATCGATTCGGATCTGAACAGCCTGTAAAAGCAAATGAACGCATTTTTCCGAGACTTCATATCCGAAGAGACCCGCCGTTTTAAATTTAAGATTGGCGAACTGCTGGCTTCTTCTTTGTCGGGTTTTATAGCCGGCGTGATTTTCGCCAGCATTATTTGGGTTTTCATCGTCTATTTTCTTCGCAGCATTTTAGTAAAATAAATTGGAATAAACTTGCATTCACGGAATATCGTCTTGATTGGTATGGCCGGTGCCGGAAAAAGCACCATCGGCCGTTTGCTTGCAAAGAAGTTGCGTTATAGATTTGTCGACATCGACGCCTTGATTGAGAAAAGCGCCGGCATCGCATTGCAGGATATACTTGATGAGCTGGGAGATGAGAAATTTATCCAGTTGGAAGAAGAAGTTGTTCTTGCCTTAAAAAATCCGGAGCGATTCGTAATTTCTACCGGCGGCAGCGTCGTATATTCCAAAAAAGCGATGGGATTTTTGCGCAGTATTTCAAACGTTATTTTTTTGAACGCACCTTATGATTTGATACAAAGACGCATGCAAAACGTTTCATCGCGCGGAATAGTAGGTTTAAAAAACAAAGACCTTCATTCGTTATGGAAAGAACGCAAACCGCTTTACGAGAAATATGCCGATTATACGGTTACGATGGAAAGAAATGCCGGTCCGCAGGATACGGTAAACCGCATTATTAAAAAAGTCCAGAAAATCTCCGGTTAGGCCGGGGAAAAATTTTAGCGCAAGAGCAATTTCAAAATGTTACAGTTGGCTCACGATCGTGAGCCAACTGTAACATTTTATTCTTTTGACTTTGAGGCAATATCGTGTTATTTAATCATTGTTATTTGAAAACCTGCAAATGAGGTTTTGATGAAGAAGACGACGAATATCGTCCCGGCTTCGAAAAATTGGATTTCAAATTGGCCCTCTTTGTCCATTTACGAACCGCCCGCAGGATTTAACGGTCCGGTATGCATTGTAGGCGGCGCAAAAACTCTGCCGCGCCTGTTTGATTACGCGGCTAAAAAGTTTCCCAAAGAGCTCGGCAAGCTGGGTTTTGCGGTAAAAGCTTACGCCGGTTCCGAAACGAAAGACCCTCTTGTTTTACACGCGGGAAAATCGCAGAAAATAGCCGTGCTTAAATCCAAAGGGCGTACGCTGGGAGCAAAGCGAAAAGCTTTATCCGCGGTCATTAAGGCGGTTCGAAAAGCCGGAAATCTCGAAGCGTTCCTT
>CAZVKF010000044.1:5107-7072 GCA_964627585.1 uncultured Candidatus Saccharibacteria bacterium
CTTGTTCTCGAGGATAAGTCATGGACTCCCGCGCTGGATGCGGCGCTATCGGAACTTTACGATTATGACTGTTTCCGGCAGAGAGACGTCAAGAAAGACCTTTACCATCCTCGAACCTTATTTCTTCGCATTCCCGGCCTGGAGAGGGGGGATGTTTTGGTTTTGAACCAGTTAATGTGGAACGTTTTTTTCGCGCGCGATCTGGTCAACCGGCCCCCGGAAGCCAAACCGCCGCGGCTAATAGCAGAAACTGTTCAGAGGTATCTTGCGGGCGTTTCTCAGCATGTAAGAACTTCTTTGCTTTTCGACGGAAACGAAGATTTTGAAAAAATGGGATTGGTGAAAGCCGTAGGTGCAGGAAGCATTGATGAGCAAAGCCAGCCCACGGTTCTTGTGGCTGAATATCGCCATCCGAATGCGAGAAACAAAAAGCCCGTGGCATTGATCGGCAAGGGCGTATGTTTTGACACCGGCGGCTATCAGGTGAAAACCGGCGATGGCATGCCGAGCATGAAAATGGATATGGCCGGCGCCGCAACCGTATTCGGCGTTCTGCGCGCCGCAGCCCAGATTAATCTGCCGATCAATCTTGTGGCAGTCGCGCCTTTCGTTTACAACCACATTTCCTCGCGCGCTTACATGCCGGACGGCGTGTACGTTTCTTACAGCGGGAAGACAGTTGAAATCGGTCATACTGATGCCGAGGGTCGGCTGATTCTTGCCGACGTGCTTTCCTACGCCGAAAAGAAATTCGAGCCAGAGCTGATGATTGACGCCGCTACGCTTACCGGCGCATGCTGCGTTGCCCTGGGCCTCGAGATGGCCGGTATCTTTGTTGATCCAAAAAGAATTCATACTGATCCGATTTTGAAGTTGTTTCTCGAGGCAGGCAGGAAAACCGGCGAATTGTATTGGCCACTCCCTCTTTACGAGCCCTACTTTGAGAAAATGAAAAGTCCCGTAGGCAACATGAAAAACGTGGGGGATAAGTATGGCGGAGCCATTACAGCGGCTTTGTTCCTTAAGCAATTCGTGAACGGGACACCGTGGTATCATCTTGATATTGCCGGCCCGGCGATTCCGGAAGGAAAGCTGGCAAGCGGATTCGGGGTGCGGTCCATACTGGAAGTGCTGAAAAATTACGTTAAATCAAAGTGAAAAATGATCTGTCTCCGCATTGCGGGGGCAGATTTTTGTTATTTGGCATTTTGTTCCAGGATATTATAATAAGAACTAATTATGAGAATTAAAGTTATAAAGGATGAAGTGATATATGACGGCAGGTTTATTCAAACCATCCGCCGACATTTTCTGGATCTCAAAGGCAATCCTAAAACTTGGGAGATGGTAAGTCGGAAGACGTACGGCCGGATTGTCGCAATCGCGGCTTTAACGCCTGAGCGTGAGCTGATTCTGGAAAAAATCTATCGCGTACCTCTCCAAGATTATACTTTGGAATTGCCAGCCGGTTTGATGGATAGGGAAGGGGAGCCGGAAGTAGAAACTATCCGGCGCGAGCTTCTGGAGGAAACCGGTTATAAAGCGGAAGATATTAAATTGCTTTATGCCGGTCCGTTTAATTCCGGTATGCTGAACGATGAAATGGCCGTCTATTTTGGTCTAAATGCCAAGTTCGTTCAAGAACCGCGGTTCGAGGATTCTGAAGATATCGAAGTTGTGAAAGTGCCCGTTAAAAATCTTATTGATTATTTGGAAGAAAAAGGAAAAATAATGAAAGTTGATATAAAAATCGCAGCCCTTCTCCCTTATTTAGAGAGACGCGGATTAATGATATAGTTTGTGTTTTTTAATGTATTCGGCCACGCCTGTGGCGATATAAGGAATCCCGGAATGTCCCCGCGCAATGAGTTTCCGGATAAATGTGCTCGAAATCATGAGCCAGGCGATACTGTGGTCTAAGACGGTTACGCGTTTAGGTAAATCGTCGGGCAGCTTTGCTTCGTG
>CAZVKF010000044.1:7082-7418 GCA_964627585.1 uncultured Candidatus Saccharibacteria bacterium
TTTTTGGATGACCAGAAAGTTTGCTGCGGCATAAAGTTTTTTTCCGTTTACCCATCTTTTTTCAACTTCTCCGAAAATATCCGAACCCATTAAAAAATGAAATTCGTAAGCCGGATATCCTCGTTCCAGTTCATTTTTGGTTTCGTAAGTGGTCGTTAATTTCGGACGATCGAGCTCAAGCGTTGAGATTTTTATCGGAATTCCGGGGTTGGGGAAAAGCTCATTCAGCATAATTTCAATCATCTGTTTTCGGTGATTGCCGGAAACGCCGATGGTTTTATCCTGGCGGTTGCCGGAGGGCATAACCCAAATTTCGTCGCAAGGAAAAAGACGCTG
>CAZVKF010000045.1:0-4602 GCA_964627585.1 uncultured Candidatus Saccharibacteria bacterium
AAGCTGGAATCTTAAATGGACGTTGCCGATTGACGCGACCGACACAAAAATAAAAGTTGAATCGGCGTATGGAGCTCCGATCGGGCTCGCGGAAATACTTGAGGGGCATTTATTGGAAATCCGCGGCAAAACCAGATATCAAAACTTTGAGCATTCTATTGATCCGGTTTTAATTAAAGATTTGTCCGTTAAAACCGGCGAACCGCTTTTACCGTTGCCAACGCCTTCTGCCCCAGTTTCCGTTCAAGTCCCAACGCCAACGCTTGCGCCGACAATCTCAAACATTAATTCGGGAAAACTCACCATGACTCTAAAGCCTGGCTACTGGGGAGGGCAAGTGAAAGTTCTTCAAGAGTTTTTAAAAAAACAGGGGTATTTTCCAAAAAACGAATCCACAAGCCGTTACTTCGGCCCGGCTACAAAAAGCGCCTTAATGGAATTCCAAAAGGCCAACGCCTTGGAAGCCGTTGGCGCTTTGGGCCCGAAAACACGCAGTTTGATCAATTCGCTTCTCGCTCAATAAAAAGCAGGCCCTGAACATGATATAATAAAATCATGGTCTTGCTTCAAGAAATAAATGTCCCCGGGTGTGTGGATTGCAGGCGGTTTGAAGAGTGGTGGAAAGGCGCTTTCGCTCAATTCCCAAATGTGAAATTGGAGCAAATGAGCGCTCTCGACCCCAAGGGGCAAGAACTGATATTAAAACACAAAATATTTTCTTCGCCCGGCATAATAATAAACGGCGAACTGTTCTCTGCCGGTGGAGTAAATTTTGAAACGCTTTCCCAAAAATTAAAAGAGTTGGGGGGATGAAATAAAAAAGCGCTACTTGAGAATGTAAGGATGTTGTCGGAAAGAAATATAAGAAGTGTCATGGGGCGTAGGGTAAAGAAAAGACCTGCGATTGCAGGTCTGCGACGAGGATTAGGACGCTTTTCTGAAGGCGGTTTCAGGAAGATTATCTGGTAGCAATTTGAAATCACATTTGGTACAAACAAGAATTACTTGGACATTTTCATAAAAATATCCGCGTCGATAGTCCGGCTTCCACTTCCCGCGATGTTCAGGATCTGGCTTCAAAAAGTTAGGTATTTTATAACTCCATAATTGTGCCTTCAGGCGGCCGTGAGATTTATTGTGATAGCAAACAGGTGCTTTCGCCCGCGGTTTCCTAACCCAACGATTGATACGCTTAACCACTTCACGATTTATCAGCATGACAACCTCCTTGCAAAGAAAGAACTTATTCTGATCTTAAGGTAACAAATGATGGCAATGAATACAAGCCCGTAGTATTTAAAGTGTAAAAGTGCTGCTGGCGTATATTTGTGTTAAAATCTATCTATGGAACAAAATAAAAAACTAGATATTGCGTTGCTTATTCTCCGCATTGGGCTGGCGGCTGTTTTTATACTCTTCGGGTATCAAAAACTCTCAAATCCGTCGCAAACTACGGCCGAAATCCAGCTCTTGCTTAATTTTCTGGGGCTGGCAGCGGCGGCGGCAATTAACTTTTATCTGGGTCTTACAGAAATAATTGTAGCCTCGGCGCTTGCAATCGGCATCCGCGTAAAATTTTTTGGAGTTATTGCCGCCGCACTCACCGCAAGTTTTCTCACGTCCTTTTTAGTAAAATTCGGCCTCTCCATAAATCCAGACCTCTATCGCGATGTGGGGCTAACTGCCATCGGCATAGCTTTGGCTATTTTAGGCGCCGGACTTTATTCTTGGGATAAAAAATAAAATTATTCCTCCACAAATAAAGTTCCGATTTGTTCGTAGTGCCCCTGCCCGCAGGGGACAGAACAGTAGAAAGAAAAAGAACCGGTGCGGGAAGCGACGAATTCTATGACAGTCTCGCGCCTGGGAAAAAGCCTCTTGTTTACCCCAAAAGCCTCAACGGCGAAGCCGTGGTCGTAATTGTCTTCGTTAAAAATTTTGAGTTTAACCGAATCCCCGGCTTTTATATGAATTTCGGCAGGATCCCACCTCCACTGGTTTTCTTTGGCGTGCAACTCAATTTCAACAACATTGCCGGAAGCCTTAACCGGCCCTATGCCCGGCGGCCGGTAATAGGTTTGGTAGACAACTCCGCTTGCAATTAAAAAAATTGCGAACAGCAGTAGTTTCAAGAATTTGTTCATGTTAAAATATGTTTATATGGCTAGCGTCGAAAAAGCCGTTTATAAAATAAAGGGCATGCATTGCGCTTCTTGCGCCGTGCTTATTACCAAAACCTTGCAAAGAACCAAGGGGGTATCCAGCGTCAACGCCAACTACGGCTCGGAACGGCTTCTTATGGAATACGACCCGGCGCAAATCACATTAGAAGATGTTCATAAATTGGTCCGGAAACTTGGCTACACATTAATTCTACCAAAAGAAGGGGTTTCGGAGGAGGAGGAGGCCGAAAAGGCTAGGCTTTACGAAATCGCCTCTCTTAAAAAACGAACAATAATTTCTTTCGCGCTCGCCACGCCAATCATAGTTTATTACATGGCGGTGCATATGTTAAATCTCCAACATGTTCACGCTATAATTTTGAGCGGGTATTTTATAGACCTTAATTGGATTTATCTCATAATGACGACTCCGATCCAATTCGGCGTAGGCTGGCCGTTTTACAGAAACACCTGGACCGCGCTGAAAGCCGGGAGCGCCAGTATGGACGTGCTCGTAGTTTTAGGAACTACTTCGGCATATTTATTCAGCGCCATCGGATTTTTATTTTCCTGGAGCTACCCGGCATATCAAACTTTTTGGATTGGGGTGGACCATCCTTATTGGGAATCCTCCGCCGCGCTTATCAGTTTTATTATTTTGGGGAGATATTTTGAAGCAAAATCCCGCGGCAAAATAAGCGAAGCGGTAAGAAAACTTTTGGCGCTGGCTCCTCCCAAAGCCATTGTAATCAGAGAAGATAAAGAGGTTGAAATTGATCTTAAGGATCTGAAAATCGGCGAAATATTTTTAGTAAGGCCAGGATCTCAAATACCAACGGATGGAATTGTTTTGGAGGGACAGTCCCACATTGACGAAAAAGTGGTAACGGGCGAATCTCTTCCCGTAAATAAAAAAGCGGGGGATGAAGTAATCGGGGCCACCGCCAATGCCGAGGGGCTCCTTAGGTGCCGGGCCACGAAAATCGGCAAAGACACGCTGCTTTATCAAATCGTACGCATGGTGGAAGAAGCCCAAGCCGCAAGAGCGCCGATTCAAGACGTGGCTGACAAAATTTCGGAGTACTTCGTTCCGGCTGTGGTTGTATTCGCGTTCTTAACATTTTCTCTTTGGTACTTTGTTTTAGGGCTTAATTTTGCCGCTTCTCTGCTTTTCGCGGTTGCGGTGCTGGTAGTATCATGCCCCTGCGCTTTGGGATTAGCCACTCCCACGGCGCTTATGGTGGGCACCACCAAGGGCGCGGAATCCGGAATCTTAATAAAAGGGGGCGAGGCGCTGGAGAAGGCCCACAAAATCACAACTGTTGCTTTTGATAAAACCGGAACACTCACCAAAGGAGAGCCGGCGGTAACTGACGCGGTTCCTTATGGGGTTTCCAAAGAAGATCTTTTATTTTACGCGGGAATCGCGGAAAGAGGATCGGAACATCCTCTGGCTAAAGCTGTGGTGAAAACGGCGGAAGCGATAAAGCCCGTTCCATCGCCAAAAGATTTTAAGGCGATTTCAGGAAAAGGCATAATAGCGGCGCATGAGGGGCATGAAATTTTAGTGGGAAACGAAACGCTGATGCAAGAAAACGGAATTGATGTCTTGCGGTATAAAAACGACGTGGAAAAACTTCAAAACGAAGCCAAAACCGCGATATACGCGGCGTTAGACAAAAAAGTAATTGGGATTTTAGCTTTGGCCGATACCTTAAAAAAATACGCCAAAGAAGCCGTGGCGGAGCTTAAAAACATGCAAATAGAGGTAATTATGATCACGGGAGACAATGAAAAAACGGCAGAGGCAATCGCGCGGCAAATCGGGGTGGGAAAAGCCTACGCCAAAGTGTTGCCCCAAAAGAAAGAAGAACTAATAGAACGGCTTCAAAAAGAGGGGAAGGTTGTTGCTATGGTGGGAGACGGCATCAACGACGCGCCGGCTTTGGCTAAATCCGATTTAGGAATTGCCGTGGGCTCCGGCACAGACGTAGCCATAGAAACCGGCGAGATAATTTTAATAAAAGACGACCTGCGGGACGTTGTTACCTCAATTGATTTATCCCAAAAAACTCTCCGTAAAATTTGGGAAAACTTTTTCTGGGCGTTTATTTATAATGTAATTGCCATCCCAATCGCGGCCGGAATTCTCTACCCCATTTACGGCTTTGCTTTGCGTCCCGAGATCGCGGGATTCGCCATGGCCTTTTCTTCCGTCTCCGTTGTCGCAAATTCTTTGCTTTTGAAACGCTACAAAGAGCCAAAATTCGCCAGAGAAGAAATTAAAAATTTTTAAATAAATTTATGGCCATTATTAAAAAAAAATATAGCGTGGAGGGGATGCATTGCGGGGCGTGCGCGACCGCGATTCAGATGTATTTGTCCAACACCGACGGCGTGAAATCGGTAAGTGTTGACTACAATTCCAAGAAAGCAGAAA
>CAZVKF010000045.1:4612-7347 GCA_964627585.1 uncultured Candidatus Saccharibacteria bacterium
TATGACGATCAAAAAATTTCGGACGCCGGTATCGCCAAAAATGTTGAAGAACTCGGCTACAAAATAAAACCGGAGTAGATTGATTGTAAAATAAAATCAGTGCCCGTGAGGGGCGGACGCGGCTCCGTTTTGGCCAACCCCTACTTCAACCATGAATTTAGTGAGAATTACTTTGCCTTGATGTTTGGCCTCGCCGAAGATCGCGTAGATGCCCGGATGCGGAAACTCATATTTCAAAAACACATCCGGACCGAATTTGTTGGGAAGTTTGGCGGCCCCGTCTTTTCTTGAATCTTCTTCCTTCCCCTCGTGCGCCAAAGCTCGATTTATCGGCCCGAAGCCGTGATGATCAGCGGCGCTGATCGCACTAAGCTCTCCATGCGTGTGCGCAAAACTTGAAAGATCCGCTGAAACTATCGCGAAATGCATCGGGGCGCCTAAATAAGGCTCCAAGTCAGTAATCGGCGCGGCGCCCTCTAAAAAGCTGTATTTGAAATGGCTCTCTTGCTTAAAAACTAAATCGGCCGGATCAATTTCTATCGCAACGTCCAATCCGTCAAATTTCCCTTTTTTAGAAAAATCTTTCAAAAGCGCGCTTGGCTTTCTTAAACCAGCGTCGAAAGTTTTGGTAAAAGCAACTTCATGGCCCTTATGTACAAAATTGGTGGATACGAGATACCTTCCTTCTTTTGGAAAACTTAAAGTAAACGGGAAAAAGCCGGCTTTGAACATATCGTCCGTAAGCACGGTGAAATCTTCGGGATGAAAGTGATTAAAAAGTTTAAAATTTTCATGAATAACCAAAATATGAATCAGCCTTTCGTGAGAATATTCTAAAGTTTTGCCCAAATGCTCGCCGGCCTCATCTTTTATATAAAGCTCAAAACTAACCGGGGCGCCAACTTTAAGCTCCGTGCGCGGAACTATATCAACTTCCACCGGAAGCATAGCTTTGCTCTCCAAGGCTTTATGTTGCTGAAACCAATGAGGAATTGTGTAGCCAAAGAGAAGCCAGAGTGAAAAAGAAAGCGTGACAAAAAACCAAAATAAGACGCGCCCGCCGCCTTTTTTAAACCAATACCAAAATAGGGGTATTATCCAAAGCGCCAGAAGAACCCAAGTTCCAAGCCACAGAGGCAATCCAAAAAGTCCGGTTTTGCCTTCAAGTTCCAAAAGGCCATGTTCATGCGGCGCTTTAACTTGCAGGCGCTCCGATATTATGCCGACAAATCTTTCTTCCTGCGTTATTTGCTCAAAAAGCGAATGGGTGCCGGAAAAAACCCACCAATCGTGAGTAAAAAGACCCAACACTAAAATAAATCCGGCCACAAAAACCATCGCCCAGCCGGTGGCTTTTTCAATGCGCTCTCTCTTGGCCATTATCCAAGAAAGGGCGTTTACGCCCAAAATCGCAAGGATGGCCAGCAACATCAAAGGCAGAATCCTTCCTAACGCGTGGACGGAAAATAAAAGCCAGCCATAAAAAACATCTCCCGATACGGCAATGCGCGTAAGAATCAAAGGAGTGGCCGGATGCGGACAGCCAACGCCGATATTTCCCAAAAATAAACCGAGCAGTAAAGCTTTCAAAACATCCCCTTGCCGTTGTATAAAACCGGGATGAGCCCCGCTATACGTCGGCATGCGAAACCTGACCAAGCCCAACTCTCCTAAAGCAAAAATATAAGCAAACAATCCGGCGATAAAATAAAGCCAATTTTTTACGGTTTCCAGCGGCGCCCCGAATGTGCCGATTGCCACCTCGCCCAAATATGCCGCCAAAATCCCATAGAGGCTTAACGTTACTGCCACGCCCAAACTAAACGCGGCAGCAATCTTTAAGCCTTTCGCGATGCCCCTTCCCATGGAAAGCGGCACAATCACAAAAGCTAAGGGCAGGGTGCAAGGCAGCACAATCATGGAAAGTCCGGCCGCAAAGCTAAATAAAAACCACCCCGCGCCAATTGGCGAGGATGGACTAAACCCGAAAAACCAAACCAGGCCCAGCGCTATCACCAGAGAAATAACGGCCACTAATCCACCCAAAAGTTTTTTGGGCTCAACAAGCCCTTGCTCTTCCATTATTTAATTATAACATGCCATTGACTAGAAATCTGTAGGGCTTTTTTGCCCACTCCCCGGCGTAATCTACGCCGATTCTGGGCGCGCGCCTGATTTGCGATCGTTTTATTTTGACGCCGCGGTTTTCAATCCATAATTCGGTTTTTTTGTTCGCCGATTTTCCGTTAAATTTTTTATCTATTTTTAAAAATTTTGTGAGCTTGGCTGGACCATTAAGTCTTAGTGAAATAATGTTTTTGCGAAAAATATTATTTCGCGAAGACACTTCAGCAATGCCGCGGATTAAAACCGCCGCAGGATAATCTTTCGGCCCCGTCACAATGTTGAGCATCCAATGCATTCCGTAAGTAAAATAAACGTACCATCTTCCCGCCTCTCCGAACATCGGCGCGTTGCGCGCCGTTTTGCCGCTGCGCGCATGCGAGGCTTTGTCCCGCGGCCCAACATAAGCCTCAACTTCGGTGATCATATAGCACTTAGACGTCGGACGTCTAAGTGAGATTTTGCGGCACAAAAACTTGCCGAGCAAATTTCTTGCCACATCCAACGCCGGCCTCTCAAAAAATTTTTGAGTCAAAATTTTGCTAATTTTGCGCTCTTGAATTTTGTAAGGCATAAGAGTATAATAATACGCATGGAGCAAAAATCCAAGG
>CAZVKF010000046.1:0-7171 GCA_964627585.1 uncultured Candidatus Saccharibacteria bacterium
GCGATGAAGTCGTCATTAAACGCTCGGGACGCCTCGTCCGATTTGCCGAGCTTGATAAAAACTACTTCTTCAAAAGCCTGCAGGAAAAATTCGCCTTCCAGTAAGTTTGACTGTTGGCTAATACCGTGTTACCAATATACCTGGTTCTCCGTTTTGGTTCTCTGACAAAGGAGCTAAAAAATGAGGATTCGGACGTTCAGTATTCTTGCGGGCAGCGAAGCCTGCAACGCACGATGCCCGTTCTGCATCTCGAAAATGACTCCCCCTTTAGGCCTTGAACTGCCGGAGCCGAAAATAAATTGGAGAAACTTCAAAATCGCCTGCCGCATTGCCAAACAACATGGTGTAAATACTGCGATGTTTACGGGCAAAGGCGAGCCCACGCTCTTTCCCAAACAGATCACCGAATATTTAGACGAGATGGCGGAATTCGGCTTTGCTCCGATTGAACTGCAGACCAATGGCATCAATTTCGCGGACAAACCCGAAACCTATTCCCAGCACCTGAAAGACTGGTATGAGCGCGGTATGACAACCGTCGCGGTTTCAATCGTCCACTACGATCCCGAGAAGAATCATGAAGTATATTTGCCTTACCGAAAAAAGGACGACACGAACAAGGGTTACATAGATTTGCCGGGGCTAATCAAAATGCTGCATGACCACGGATTTTCAGTACGGCTCACCTGCATCCTCGCTCGCGGATTCATTGACGGCCAAAGAAAACTGAAGAAGCTTATTAAATTCGCCAAGGATCACGGAGTTGAACAGTTGACGCTGACGCCGGTGAACAAACCGGATAAAAGCGAAAACTTCGCAGTGTGGAACTGGACCAATGCCTATCATCTGCCCAAGAAGAGTAAAAGGGTCGTCATGGCCTATCTTGAAAAGGGGGGCCATCGTATTTTGCGGCTTTCCCACGGCGCCGTGGTATATGATATAGATGGGCAGAACGTATGTTTAAATAATTGCCTCTCGGTAAATCCTGATTCTGAAGAATTGCGGAATTTGATCTTCTTTCCGGACGGGCATCTCCGCTATTACTGGCAGTATCCGGGTTCCATTATAATCTGAATTAAAGAGATGCAAATGCATCTCTTTTCTATTTTCCAAAAGCATTGCGTTTCTGAAATTTTGTGGCATAATTGACGTACAACAGCTCTTTTACAAGGAGGTAAAAAATGGAAACGGTCTATACCGACGAATCTTTTCCTTGTAACGTAACCAAGAGTATATTTCTTGCCGGACCCACGCCACGCTCCCCCGAGGTTACTTCATGGCGCCCGGAGGCGCTCCAGATTCTTGCGGAGTTAGGATACGACGGGCACGTGTTTGTTCCCGAATATCGCGATGCGGCTCCGGGAGAGGTTGACTACAAAGAACGAATCGACTGGGAAACCGAGGGACTGAACCGCGCCGACTGCATCGTTTTTTGGGTACCAAGAAACCTCAAAACCATGCCGGCCTTTACCACAAACGTTGAATTCGGGGCATGGACCTCGAGCGGGAAGGTGATTTTCGGCGCTCCAGCCGACGCCCCGAAAAACCGCCATCTCGAACTCAAGGCCGACGAAATGTCCGTTCCGCGCCTTCAAACTCTCAAAAAGACACTTGCCCAGGTATGCGCCTTTCTCGGCGAAGGAAGCTCGCGGCAAAACGGCGAATGCCAGGTGCCGCTTCAGGTATGGCGCACAGAATCTTTCCAGGCCTGGTACAAAAATCTGAAAAAAGCCGGCAACCGCCTTGATGGTGCGCGGCTTCTCTGGTCATACCGCACCGGCCGCCAAAAGAGCTTCATCTTTCTCTGGATTCTGAAAGTGAACGTATGGGTGGCGCGCGAAGAGCGTAACAAAACCAATGAGTTCGTCATCGCGCGTACCGACACCGCCTCGGTAATGCTCTGGTACGAGCATACAAACCCGTTTGATTCAGAAATCGTGCTCGTCCGCGAATTCCGTTCCCCGGCCCGTACCGAAGACGGTTTCATTCACGAACTGCCCGGAGGCTCTACGTTCGCCGATGGAGTATCGCCGAGCGAACTCGTATTCCGTGAAGCAAAAGAAGAGACGAGTTTTACTTTTGATCCGCGGCGCCTCATTGCTCACGGCTCGCGGCAGGTTGCCGGAACACTCTCAACACACCATGCGCATCTTTTCTCCTTGCGACTTACACCCGCGGAATTGGAAGAACTCAAAATGCTTGCCGCCGCTGGTACGAGACACGGCAATACTGCCGACTCGGAACAAACCTACGTGGAAATCAAAACGCTCGGAGAAATTATGGACAGTAGATTGGTTGACTGGGCAACCCTCGGAATGATTCTCGGAGTGATCTTTGATGGAAAATAACAAAACCGGCTGTGCTCCAGCCGGCTTTTTCTTTTTTGTTCACTCGACGCGCTCGAGTCGCGGATTCGGACGATGCCAGCGCCCCTTCTTGACGCAGGGCTTGCCGTCGACCATGACGATATCGGCGGTGAAGTCGTTCTCGCCCTTGAGAAGTGAACTCCCGCATCCGTAGAAATCAACAGGAGCTTTCACTTTTTCGAAATGAGCGATCTTTTCGACCTTGAACCCGCCGGAGGCGCCAATCTTCACCTCATCGTGACCATTTCGGTCAAGCACTCTGCGGACGTTAAGAACTAGCATCGGATTCACCCCGGTCGGCTGGGCATCTCCGAGCTGGCCGTTACGGACAAGCGACTCATCAACCATTGTTTCCGACGTATCGAGTCGAACTCCATAGAGCTTCAACCCCTCCGCCTTAAAAGCTTCGGCGACTTCGAGTGCGGTCCTCACGCAATCGTTGTGAAAATCGACAAGCGAGATGCACGGAACGTCGGGATACTGCTTAGCAAACGCAAGAGTTGCGCGAACCGTATCACCTCCAAAACAGGCAATTAGCGCGTGCGGAATCGTGCCCATTCCCTTTTTGCCCCACCATTCGCCCATAATGTCGGTAGCTACACCATAGGCGCCGCCGACCATGGCAGCGTATCCGTCGCCGGTCTGATTCCCATAGTGGTCAAAACGGTCGGCAAAGAAAATAATGGGCTTGCCGCCCGCCGCCCTGACCACCCGCGAGACGTTGGTTGCAACGAGAGTACGCCTCGCAAGAATGCCAAGGTAGACGGACTCGAGATGCGCGAAGTGCTGCGGCAGGCCTTCGATCGCCATCACCGTCTCCCACGGCACAATCTCATCGCCGTCGTAGAGCGATTTCACCGTAAGCTCGGCGAACTTATTTTCCCAATAACGATCAAGTTCGATTTCAAGATTCACGAGCTCGTGGAGCGCCGGATCAAGGCCGTTGTGGTTGCGAGCAATTCGGAGCCGCCGCACTTCCCGCTCCTTTTCCAGATAGCGATCGAAAAGCTGATAGACGCGTCCCGGATCGCGGTACTGGCCGCTCGCAAGTTTCAAAACGGCAATTGCCTCATCAGTTCCGCAGAGCACCGCATCCTTTTTCTGAAAGACCTGCATCAACACCGACTGTGCATAATTCTGCCGCTCGAGGATCATTTTCTCCCGCCAAAAGTAAACAGCGGTGTAGTAGCCGCGGCGAATCTTTTCAACAGGAAAATCGAAGATACCTGTGTCCAAACGAGACTTTTGGCTCATTTTCCCTCCCCGGAAAAGTATCAAAGATCGAAAAATATACAAAGATAGTATATAACGATTTAAGAAATTTGTAAAGAACGTATTCGTGAATGATAAAAGGACGCTTATGCGTCCCTGTGCTTCCCTTTCTGCATGAACATAACCTCATACGGCTCGAAGGAGATAACCGCGCCTGCCTCCAACATCTCATAAAGGGCCTTGCGCCCATCATCCGGATTGATGTTGACTGCGCGGCAAGCATGATACAAAACATACGCTTTGTAGCCGAGTCGCAGCGCGTCAAGCACTGTGGCTTTTACGCAGTAATCGGTCGCAAGTCCGCCGACAAAAAGTTTTTTTACGTCTAAGCGGAGTAACACCTCTTCCAGGGGTATTTGCTCACAGGTTACCGCTCCGGTTACTGATGCTGGAGTATCGCCATCAAATGCCGAATAGGCATCTTCATCCCCTGTCCCTTTCGATACAATAATCGTCTGCGGCGGCAGTTTGAGTCCGGGATGGAATTTTGCACCGGGTGTATTTTGAATACAATGTGCCGGCCACTTGCCGCCGAACTCAATGAAATGTCTCGTCTCTCTGGGATGCCAATCGCGTGAGGCAATTACCGACCAACCCTCTTTCAGGGCACGTTCAATCATGATATTCAACGGCTCAACTACTTCGTCGCCATTCGGAACCGCCAGCGACCCGCCCGGACAAAAATCATTCTGCACATCCACAATCAAAAGCGCGGCTTTGGCCATCTTCCCTCCTTGACGGAAAGAATCAAAGAACTACGAAAATATATTATCAATTTTCCTTTTTATAAATCAAGATACAGCCGTCGCGCGCATTTCGCAAAAACTCTCCCAGCCTCAACCCTGATGGCTTTTCCCATTTCTTTTTATGAATGGTATGGACCTCCACTCCGCGAAAGGGAAAAAGGTCCGAGCGTGATGCATAACTGCCAAGGGCGCCGTGGGCGAGCCGCCCCTGTCTGAAGCCTGGCTCCATGGCAAGTCCGGGGACTTGATGCACTAATTTTTCCTTATCTTCAATGATCGCAAGAACGTCAATGTCCGACTGCAGGTGCTTATAACCACGAGGAATACTACCGTAAAGATAAACCTCGAGGAGTGCCTTGCTAAAGGCTTCTTTTAAATCCCGTAGTACTCGGTTCAAATCCGGATCAACTTCAGGGTCAATCCGAACACCTTCTTGTTCCTCGATTTTGTGTTCAAGTCCTTCGGTCTTTAACGCAAGCGCAAGCGGTAGAGATTCTTCATGGCCTAACGCACTCACCATTTCACCCGGCTCAATAGTTTGCGGGAAAACTACCGACACTTTTTTCCCTGGTTCGAGGGCTATCTCAAACGCAGGCCTTTTATTTGAAGAAAGATGCAGTGCCTCAAACACTGCCGATGGATTCTCTTGAAGTACTTCCTCAAAGACAGGTAGATCACGAAGGGGAATTTTTAGCTCAAGAGCGCGGATAAATTTGCCGTCTCGATATTCGGCAGCGACAAACATAGTATCGTTCTGCCACTCGCGCGATTGTAGTTTGCAAAAGGCGACAAAGCCCCCTTCCCTTCCCGGAGTCTCCCGCCTGATAATTACCCCGCGCGTCACATAATCAATGCCTTCTTTCTCCCAAGATTCTTTTTCTGCTTCCTCGTGATAGATCATTTTGACCGATGGGGAACCATGCTCGTAGCCGAGGTAGCGATGAGTAAGGTATTCTTTCCTCTTCACATTTGTCCCGGCCCTGATGCGCGAAAGCTGGACAAGGCGTTCCTCCTGTATCAGCGCATGCAGGCGCGAAACTTGTTCACTTTTTATCTCTTCGGGAGTGAATCTCTGCTCTAACGTTAAGGGGTGTCGAGCGCCCTCGCCCTCATACGAAAAAAATAACTGCGGTGAATTGCCGCGATTACTCTTGATAACCACGTACTCTTTTTGCGAAAGCGGGTGACGGAAGGATTTGCGGCTGATCTTCCTGCCGACATACTGATATGGGTCGCTCTCAAGGTTTAATTCTTTGGCAAATTCAGCTCGCGTCACAAGTTGCCGGACGGAAATCGGCTCATAAGGAATTTTAAATGTTGTCCCTTCAAGAGTATCGGGCAATAGGTTTTCATCAACTTCTTGCCAGAATCGATGCTCTTGCGATTCTTTCCTGGCCAAACCGCCGGCTTCAAAATGGATTTTCTCTTGCGGCATATTTGTTACTAGCGAGTCAGCGGCTCAAAAAGACGAAAGATGTCATTGCGCCGATTTCGTAGCGCTTGCTTGAGATACGTTGCCTCGCCTCCGAAATCAACGACCCTTTGATAGGTAACAATCGCTCCTGCGGTTTTACTAAACTCACGAGGATTTCCGGCTAAAGAGGGCAGTTGCCGTTGTAACTCACTTACTTGTTCTTCAATTCTCTTCACTGACCGCTGGCCATCCGGAAACTCCGCGTCTTCAATAACGGAGTCAATTCGTTCATCGGTAACAAGGTCCGAAAATTTATACAGCATATCACGGAGCAACGCTTTATTTTTGACGATTATGGTATCGCCTTCTCTAACTTCAATGAAATTATGGTAGGCCTCGTTAACCGGCTCGCCAATAAATTGCGGATTCTCTAAAACTTCCTTCAGCTCCTGAATTCCGAAATGCTCAGGAAATCCTTTATGGCCGCCTCTTGCCCGCGAAAAAAGGCCGGCGCCGTTATCAATAAAGGCGACCTCAAAAAACGGTCCTTTGAACATCAAATTCCATGGTGTCCGATCATACTGGCCGAGCAGGGCATCAATAAGAAAGGCTTTCTGGATATCGGGGTTATCGTGATGCTCCTTCGGGAGCTTAATACCGCCTATTTCCCATCCCTGAAGAAACTCCATTTTCAATTTTTTCCCTTCCTCAGTCGTAATCAACTCGGTCTCTGGTGTACGAAGGCCCATAAGTGCAAGAAAGCGTTGTCCGACCAAATCTGCCCGTATGGTGTGCGACGGCCCGCCCTTGACCAGTATTTTCTTGCCATCCTTCCCTTCCCAAAGCTGCATGGGATGAGTGCCGATGTGGCTGCCGTGATACTCCTGAATAAACTGATATCCTTCAAGAGGATTTTTCCGGAAATAACGCGTACGTCTTTCGGCATCAAGCCGCGGGGCAAAATTCCGCATCACCGCATGCTCCACCACCCAGGCGCCAAGCTGTTCTGATATACTATTTGGCATTATCTCCGGCCGCACCCGGCCCCGCTTATCAATAACCAAATTTATGGGGCGATCTATGTTTTTTGGCCGGCCCTCGATCACATCTATCTTCTGCTCATGTTCGTGTTTCGACCTTCGCCTTCTTGAAAGCTCGGACCGTCCACCAACATGTGATGCTAATAGCTTGATCCGATCATCAATCTCTTTTGCCGAAAGTGTCACGCCGGTCTCTTGAGCAAGAAAATTTATTGCAAATTCAGGGACGCTGCCTCGATAACCAGTATCAATAAAAGTAAAATCGCGGGTTACGCCATTTTGCTGAAGATACTTGGCAACTTTTTCGCGCATGTGCGGCTCGCCCATGGGCGT
>CAZVKF010000047.1:0-7161 GCA_964627585.1 uncultured Candidatus Saccharibacteria bacterium
GAGCTTGCCCGCGGCAGGGACTTTCCTTCTTTTAAAATAGACGCGCGCCGCAGCGATAAGAACCTTCCCTTTGATTCCGCCGAGGTTAATAAAAGAGTCGGCGAGTTCGTGCGTACGCGCTCCGGCAGCAGAGTTGATTTGGAGCATCCGGATTTAACCTGTCATATAGAAATTTTTAAGAAATCAAGTTTTATTTATTTTGAAAAGATTTCCGGCGCCGGCGGTTTGCCGGTAGGTTCAAGCGGTAAGACGCTCTGTCTGCTTTCCGGGGGCATCGACTCTCCGGTCGCGGCATGGCAGATGCTTAAGCGCGGATGTGAAGTTGAATTCGTGCATTTCCACAGCCACCCCATGACCGGCCGCGATTCCATAGAGAACGTGAAAAGCATCGTTGCTGTTTTGAAAAGCTGGGGCGCGAAGGGAAAATTGACGCTTGTACCCTTGCTTGAGATACAAAAAGAACTTTTTAAAAATCTGAATACGAAAGAAAAAGAATATCTGGTTCTTTTATACCGCTATTTCATGCTCCGTATCTCCGATGAGATCGCGGAAAAGAACGGCGCGAAGGCGTTGGTTACCGGCGATAGCTTGGGCCAGGTGGCGTCCCAGACAATCCCGAATTTAGACGCCCTGGACAAAACGGCGGAGCGGATTATCCTCCGACCGCTGCTCGGATTCGATAAGAAAGAAGCGGTTGACCTCGCCCGCAAAATCGGAACTTATGAGATTTCGATTCGCGCCGGCGACGACTGCTGCTCGCTTTTTGTGCCGCGACATCCGAAAACTTCAGCGTCATTCTCCGACATTCAAAAATTGGCCAAGAAAGTTAAGCCATCTTTGGTAAAAAGGGCCTACAATTCCGCGGAAGAGCTTCATATATAGTATAAAAAGCAAAGCCCCCGCCGCCTTAGGCGAACAGGGGGATGCTATGAAGATTGATTGAAATACGGCGTTATCGCGGTTAAAGTATCTTACTATGAGAGACGAAAAAATTTATTTTGACTATGCCGCGACAACTCCGGTGGATCCGGAGGTGGAAAAGGCAATGCGGCCTTATTTTTCAAAAAAAATCGGCAATCCCGGGTCGCTGCATTCTTTCGGCCAGGAGGCGATAGCGGCGGTGGATGAGGCGCGGGAGAAAATTGCGAAAGCGATAGGCGCGGAATTTCGGGAGATCATTTTTACCGGATCCGCGACCGAAGCCAACAACCTGGCGCTGCGCGGCGTGGTCCGAAAAACCCTATACCCCAAACCCCATACCCTAAACCCTCGCATAATTGTTTCCGCGATCGAACATGAATCTGTCTTGGAAACGGCGAAAGATTTGGAACGCGAAGGCGTTGAGGTGGTTTATGTGCCGGTAGACCGCGAAGGATTTGTTGATGCGGGAAAGTTGAAGGCGGCGTTAAATGAACGGACGATTCTGGTTTCTATAATGTACGTAAACAATGAGATTGGCACTATTCAGCCGATTGCTGAAATCTCCGAGATTATTAAGAGTTTTAAAAAAAACCTAAACCCTATACCCCATACCCTATACCCTTTGTTGCACACCGATGCCGTTCAAGCATTTCAGTATCTTGATTGCGATGTAAATAAAATCGGCGTTGACTTGATGACGCTCTCGGCGCATAAAATTTACGGCCCCAAAGGCATCGGCGCCCTATACGTTCGTACCCTAAACCCCAAACCCTATACCCTATACCCTATAATCACCGGCGGCGGACAGGAATTCGGTTTGCGTTCCGGAACGGAAAATGTTTCCTCTATCGTGGGTATGGGCAAGGCCGTTGAGATTACAACGGAACGCCGCGATGAGAACGCGAAAAAGGTCCGGGAGCTTAAGGATTATTTTTGGAAAGAGTTGAAAAAGATAGAGTCAAAAGCGGGGATAAATGGCACAAACGGCCATTCGAGCTCGCCGCATATATTAAATGTATATTTCCCTTCGCGCCTTTCGCAGGATTTTCTGGTTCGTTTGGATCTTGCCGCCATCGCCGCGTCTTCCGGCGCAGCCTGTTCCGCCCGCTCACTGGAGCCGTCGTACGTCATCCGGGCGCTCGGCTATTCGCAGGAGCGGGCCAAACGGAGCATTCGCTTCAGTTTCGGGAAGTTCACGACGAGAAACGAGCTTGACAGCGCCTTGTCGCGAATTAAAATGTTAATTACCTAAAAATGCCAAAAAAATTTCTCGTTCTTATCATCTCCGCCGCTTTAGCCGGCGGGATAATCGGCTCTGTTTTCTCCGCATCCTCGGCCTCGGCCAGTTTTTTGAGCGATTTGAAAGACGGGTTTAACAACCTCTTTCATTTTTTGCCGGATGCCATGCCTACCGGCCCGCAGGCCACCTCCACGGTTCAGCAGTCGCCTCCGTCCGCCGTAGTTCCTTACGCACCGACAGTTGACTATGAGCAGGCGGTGGTACGCGCCGTAGAAATCGCGGACCCATCCGTGGTTTCCATCGTCATTTCTAAAAATTTGCCCGTTATTGGGCAGTGTCCCTACGAGCCGTTCGGCGATTTACCTCCGGAATTTCGCGATTTCTTCGGCGGCGGAGGTACTTTTTACAAGCCGTGTTCCAAAGGGACAAAGCTTCAGGAAGTCGGCGGCGGCAGCGGCTTCATAGTGTCGTCGGACGGTTTGATTCTTACGAATAAGCACGTTGCCGCAGATTCAAAAGCGGCATATACCGTTTTTACTAACGACGGGAAAAAATATGAAGCAAAGATTTTAGCCCTCGATCCGGTCCAGGACATAGCGTTAATTAAAATCGACGCATCCGATCTAACTCCGGTAAAACTGGGGGATTCCGATTCCATAAAACTCGGCCAGACCGCAATCGCAATCGGCAATGCCCTCGGCGAATTCAGGAACACCGTGTCGGTAGGCGTTATATCCGGACTTTCGCGCACCATCACCGCTTCCGGCGGAGGCAATCAGGAAAAAATAGAAGGCGTTCTTCAGACGGATGCCGCCATCAATCCCGGGAATTCCGGGGGCCCCCTTCTTAACTTAAAAGGCGAAGTGATAGGCATTAACACCGCCATTGTTTCCGGCGCGCAAAACATCGGTTTTGCAATACCGATTAATCGGGCTAAACGTTCCATCGAGTCGGTGAAAATGACCGGCAGCATCAAAGTTCCTTATTTTGGCGTGCGTTATCTTTTGGTTACGCCGGAGCTTGCAAAATCGCAGCATCTCTCGGTTGACTACGGCGCACTGATTCGCGGCAGCAGCGACGGCTCCGCGGTTATTGCCGGTTCTCCGGCGGCAAAAGCCGGCGTTCAAGCCGAAGACGTTATTTTGGAAATAAGCGGCGAGCGCATTGACCAAGATCACTCATTGAGTTCGATAATCCAGAAATATAATATCGGGGATGTCATAACTCTCAAAGTTTTAAGAGGAAAAGATACAATTACGCTCAGCATTACTCTTGAAGAAAGGCCGGACTTTTAGTATAATAAGAAACAACCAACAAGAAACAAGAGCAAAATGCCAAATTTCCATCGTTTCACAATAAAAGCCCAGGAAGCTCTTCAAAATGCGCAGGAGTTGGCTGCGAGAATGAACCACGGCGATTTGAAGGCGCTTCATTTGCTTAACTCTTTGCTTGAAGACGAGCAATCGTTGGTGAGACCGCTTCTTGTAAGGACCGGCACGAATCTTGAAGTTTTAGCCGGTGGCTTGGATGAAGAACTGAAAAAGTTGCCGAAAATTTTCTCCAGCGCCGCCGTAAGCCAGCTTTATCTTTCGCAGGAAGTGATGCAGATTCTTGACCGCGCGGCTAAAATTGCGTCGCAGCAGAAAGATGAATTCATTTCGTGCGAGCATCTATTGCTTGGAATCCTCGAAGTTCCGTCGGCGGCCAGGCAGCTTCTGGAGCGTTTCGGTTTCCGCCGCGAATCCGCGATGCGCGTTTTGGCGCAGCTGCGCGGCTCGATGCGCGTAACCGACGAAACGCCCGAAAGCAAATTTCAGGTATTGGAAAAATACGCAATTAATTTGAATCGTAAGGCAAAAGAAGGAAAGCTTGATCCGGTTATCGGCCGCGACGACGAGCTTCGCCGCGTTATTCAAATCCTCTCGCGGCGCACCAAGAATAACCCCATCTTGATAGGAGAACCCGGCGTCGGCAAAACGGCCATTGTTGAAGGATTGGCTCAGAAGATTGTGCTTGGCGAGGTTCCGGAAACGCTCAAAGACAAGGAAATAATCATGCTTGATCTCGGCTCGCTTATCGCCGGGACTAAGTTCCGCGGCGAATTTGAAGACCGGCTTAAGGCCTTTATTAAGGAAATCCAGAATTCCGCCGGACGGCTGATTCTTTTCATAGATGAAATACATATGCTTGTCGGCGCCGGCGCGGCCGAAGGAGCGATCGACGCTTCCAATTTACTGAAGCCGTCCCTGGCGCGCGGCGAGCTTCATGCCATCGGCGCCACGACGCTTAAAGAATTTCAGCGTTACATTGAAAAAGACGCGGCCTTGGAGCGGAGATTCCAGCCGGTGTTGGTTGAGGAGCCGAGCGTTGAAGAAAGCATCGGCATTTTGCGCGGCCTGAAAGAAAAATACGAACGGCATCACGGTCTACGCATCAGCGACGAGGCGATCGTCGCGGCGGTGAATCTTTCCGCGCGCTATATATCGGACCGTTTTCTTCCGGATAAAGCCGTTGACCTTATTGACGAGGCGGCGGCGGCGCGGAAATTGGAAACGGACAGCGTTCCTGCGGAGATTGATTCTTCGCGCAAACAAATAACGCTTCGCGAGATAGAGCGTTCCGCTTTGGCAAAAGAGCAGGATGTCAGATCGCGCAAACGGCTGAAAGAAATCGAGAAAGAAATCAAGAAATTAAAGGAAGAAAACGACGCCCTTTCGGCGCAATGGAACGCCGAGAAAGTTGCTTTCCAGGATTTCCACAATTTGCAAAAGCGGGTTGACGATTTTCGCGCCGAAGCCGAAACGGCGGAACGGGCCGGAGATCTTGAGCGTGTTGCGCAGATTATTTACGGAGAATTGCCCGCGGCCGAGAAGGAGTTGAGGGCTTTTGAGAAAAAATATTTCGGCCGCAGAAAGGGCAATAAGAGCTTTCTTAAAGAGTCCGTAGGCGAAGAGGACGTCGCGGCCGTGGTTTCCATGTGGACCGGTATTCCCGTCACCAAAATGCTTGAATCCGAGAACGAGAAACTCATACGCATAGAGGACGAACTTGGGAAGCGCGTAATCGGGCAGGAAAATGCCATTCGGGCCGTAGCAAGTTCTTTGCGCCGCGCCAGAGCCGGCCTTTCCGACCAGTATCGTCCGCTCGGCTCCTTTATGTTTCTGGGTCCGACCGGCGTCGGTAAGACCGAGTTGGCCAAGGCCCTGGCCGAGTTTATGTTTAACGATGATAAAGCGCTCATACGGATTGACATGTCGGAATATATGGAGCGCCATGCCGTAGCGCGTTTGATAGGTTCGCCTCCGGGATATGTCGGACACGAAGAGGGCGGCCAGCTTACCGAAATAATACGCCATCGTCCCTACAGCGTCGTGCTCTTCGACGAAATTGAGAAAGCTCATCCCGAAGTGTTCAACATTCTTCTTCAGGTTCTGGATAACGGTCGTTTGACGGACGGCAAGGGACGCACCGTCAATTTCAGGAATACGGTAATAATAATGACTTCCAATGTCGGCAGCAGTTATCTCCGCAGAATGTCTTCGCTCGGGTTTTCGCAGCCGCGCCAGTTTTCCGAGGGCGCGGCCGTCAGCGACGAAACGCAAACCATGAGGGAAAAAGTTCTGGAAAGTTTGAGGGAGCGGTTCAGGCCGGAATTCTTGAACCGCATTGACGAAACGGTGGTTTTCGAACCTTTAACGCGTCGGGTGATAGAAAAAATAGTCCGGATGCAGGTTGAAGAGGTGAAAAAACGCCTCGCCGAGAGGGATATCTCGATACAGCTCGACCAAAATGCGATTGATTACTTCGTGGATAACGGTTTTGACCCGGAATACGGCGCGCGTCCGATACGCCGCCTCATCCAGAAAGTCGTAATAGACAAATTGGCCGATAAAATAATTAAAGGCGAAGTAAAAAATGGCAGCAAAGTTAAGGTCAGTTTTCAGAAGTCCGAGCTCGTCATTAAAGTTTAAAGCGCTGTTATTCGGGGTTGCGCTGTTCTGGGTATGGGCGGCGGAATTTTCAGCCGCCTCGATCTTATTTTTCGTCGCCGCAGTTTTTCTGTCGTATCTGTTTCCGTTTTTTCAAGGATTGCGCCTTATTGTTTCTTTTATCTCGCTGGTATCGTTGTCGCTTGCCAGCGCCTTTTTCATACCGTCTTCGGCTTTTTGGTTTGTTATTGCTTTTTCTTCGCTCCTCTTTTATTGGCTGCTGGCGGTGAAAGAATATTTTTTCGTCAATCGCCAGCGGTGGTACGCGGCGTTGAACGTACTCTTTATGGCCTGGGCTGCGGCGATGATTTCGTTTTTTAGTATTTCGGCCGCGATGTGGCTGGGGATAGTTTATTTTTTTTCTCTCTATGAAGCGCTGCATTATCTTGTTTCCGGAGAGCGTGCGCTGCTATTTTCCGCAACCGCGGCCCTGCTTCTTTACCAGCTGACATGGGCGATCGCAACTCTTCCGGTAGGATTTCTCAGCCAAGCTGCGCTCATAACCTTTTTTTATTATTCCGCGAGGGAGATGATTGCGGCTCATCTGCGCGGGCAGTTTTCGCGCTTGTCCGCGCTGCGCTGGGCTACGGTCGCGATCGCGGCGTCTCTTCTGATTCTGATAAGCTCGAAGTGGAGTATTTAAGAATCTATAGCGTTGTTTACACTTTTACATCTTGGTCTCCCAGCCGGCACTTCGCTAAGAAAACTGTCTCGCAGGGCGAGCCGGCCTTCGCCCGCCTTCGCGGTGCCGTAAAATGTTAAAAGCTCGGTTTTTAACATTTTATGCGTGGCCCGATTTCTTCGCGTTCATGAAATTGGATAGTGAGGTCCGACCTCACTACTACATGTTGGAATGTCGTGAATACGCCAGGCGGGTGGCGCATTGAAAAATTTTATAGTCAAAGTCATACAAAAGCGTTTCTGCGCGAGAAAGCCCTTGGGGCATATTGTGAACCGAACCCGTCCTGCTCTGAAGAAGCTCTCGGAGCTCCGATGGCTTGGTCTCCGACT
>CAZVKF010000048.1:0-1654 GCA_964627585.1 uncultured Candidatus Saccharibacteria bacterium
CCATCCGTCGGCGCATCAGTCAAATTGTTCTGTTTCGTGTATTTGCGCGACGACGGCGTCGACCTTTATGGATTTTTGACGGAACAAGAACTGGGCTTTTTCGAGCTTTTAAATACTATCAGCGGCATCGGTCCGAAGTCGGCGCTGAACGTTCTCGGCATCGCCAAGGTTGACGAACTTCTTGTTGCCATTAAAGAGGGTCGGGCCGATCTTTTGAGCAAGGCATCCGGAATCGGCAAGAAAACCGCAGAACGCATAATTCTGGAGCTTAAAAGTAAAGTCGAGGTCGTCGGTTCCGAGGCCGCGTTGCGGGTCATGGAAAGTGATGAGGACGTTATCGGCGCGTTGACGGCCATCGGTTTTTCGCGCGAACAGGCAAAGTCGGCTTTATCCAAACTCGGCCCGGCTTTGAAGGGCGCGGAAGAGCGTTTTCGTGCCGCGATGAAGTTGCTGAAAAAATAGATTATGCGATCCTCCCTATTGCGCGTTTATCATTTTGCTCTCGCTTTCCTCGGCTCTTTACTGTACCGTTTCCCCGCAAGAAGTATTTTTGTGCTGGGGGTTACCGGAACGAAAGGAAAGTCCACGGTGCTTGAATTGATAAACGCCATTCTTGAAGAGGCGGGGAAATCCACCGCGCTTCTTTCGTCGGTGCGTATCAAGGTTGGGAGCGACAACGTTAAGAATATGACCTCCACGACCATGCCCGGCCGGTTTTTTATCCAGCGCTTTCTGCGCCGCGCCGTGAACGCCGGCTGCCAGTATGCGCTTATCGAAGTTACATCAGAAGGAATTTTGCGGTTCCGCCATCGCTTTATAAGTTTTGACGCGGCCTTGATTACCAATCTTCATCCCGAGCATGTCGAAGCGCACGGTTCTTTCGAGAATTACCGCCAAGCCAAAGTCGATTTCTTTTCATGCGTTGCCGCATCAAAAAAGAAACCGAAATATTTCTTCGTAAACGAGGAAGACCTTTCAAAGGATTACTTCGTGGCCGCGGCACAGAATGCCGGAGAAATCACTTTCTTCGGGAGGGAACAATTCATAGAGAACGAAATCGGCGCGCGCTATGCGCTTCAGTCGCGTTCGGGGAATCGGCTGGTCGGCGATTGGCTGCGCGCCGATTTTAATCTCGAAAATGCCGCCGCCGCCGTTGCTTTTGCGCAGAGTCAGGGCATCGATTGGCCGGTTATTGAAAGAGCGTTGAATAAGTTCAAGGGATTGCCCGGGCGTTTGGAGTTTATACAAAAGCAGCCGTTTACGGTCGTTATTGATTACGCGCACACCCCGGATTCTTTGGAAAAGGTATATAAGAATTTGAAATCCCGCATGCCGTCGCGCAGGCGTTTTATATGCGTTTTAGGAGCGGCGGGAGGAGGCCGCGATAAATGGAAGCGGCCGGTGATGGGAAAGATCGCGTCGAAATATTGCAGCGAGACCGTTCTGACCAATGAAGATCCGTACGACGAGGACCCGAATAAGATTTTGGAAGATATCGAGGGCGGATTTCCCGGGGCGGTAAACTACCGCAAGATTTTAGACAGAAAAGAAGCAATCCGTGCCGCGATAACTTCGGCGCGCCGGGGCGATATGGTGGTGATAACCGGCAAGGGCAGTGAAGTGTGGATGCGTGTTGCCGAAGGTAAAAAGCTGC
>CAZVKF010000048.1:1664-6998 GCA_964627585.1 uncultured Candidatus Saccharibacteria bacterium
GGGGACGAGAAAAAGATTGTTCTCGCGGCTTTGAAATTTTCAAAAGGAAAGTTCAATTAATGCACAAAAAATTCGAGATTCTATCGCATACGGCCGATCTTAGGATTCGCGTATTCGGGGAAAACATCAACGAACTTTTTCAGAATGCGGCTTTTGCGCTCGCGGCCATCCTGCATCCCGAAGTGGTCCATGAAGTAAGGAGGAGCACCGTTAAAGCAACAATCACCGTAAGTGGCCAAGACCAGAATGTTTTACTGGTAGATTTTTTAAACGCGATTCTGGCGAAAAGTCAGATTGAAAAAGCGGTCTATCCGACCGTTGTTTTTCGCGCTTTCGGAGGAAATGTTGAGGCCGAAATTTCGGGACATCGCGTGCATCGTTTCGAGGAAGACGTTAAAGCGGTTACTCATCACGAAGCGGAGATTAAGGAAAACAGAAACCGTATTTTGGAAACAAATTTAGTTATGGACGTATGAAGCCCCCCGATTTTAAAAAAATAAGCGATTATATTTGGGAGATTCCCAAGGAATTCCGGGACGACATGCGCGTGCCGGCGCGCGTTTTTGCTTCGGAAAAAATGCTGGCCGATTTGTTCTCCGCCGAAGGCGGATCCGCCTCTGGCGGAAAAGATCGTTCGCTTGAACAACTGGTGAACGTGGCGTCCTTGCCGGGCATTCAGAAATGGGCCCTTGCGATGCCGGACCTCCATGAAGGTTATGGATTTCCGGTCGGCGGAGTGGCGGCGTTCCGTACGGAAGACGGCATTATTTCGCCGGGCGGAATCGGCTACGACATTAACTGCGGGGTGCGGCTTATCCGCTCCGGCAGAACTTATCGGGAAATTAAGTCGGAGATACCGCGGCTTGCCGCGCGTCTTTATGAAGAAGTTCCGTCCGGCGTCGGCCGCGGCGGAACACTAAAGTTATCGTCCAGAGAATTAGATGATCTGCTCCGCGACGGCGTAAATTGGATGGTTGAACGCGGATACGCGACGGACGATGATAGAAAACATTGCGAAGCGGAAGGGCGATTGCCGGATGCGAATTCGGATTTGGTGTCGGAAACGGCCAAGGACCGCGGCAGGGACCAAGTCGGAACAATAGGAGCCGGCAATCATTTCGTTGAAGTGCAGAGAACGGAAGAGATTTTCGACCGAGAGGCGGCAAAGGCGCTCGGTTTATTCGAAGATCAGATATTGATTATGGTGCACTGCGGATCCCGCGGTTTGGGGCATCAAGTGGCCACGGACTACATACATCTTATGATTTCGGCGATGGGCAAATACGGCATCGTATTGCCGGACCGCGAATTGGCATACGCACCTTTTGATTCTGCAGAGGGTAAGCAGTACTGGCAAGCCATGTCTGCCGCGTCTAACTTCGCGTGGGCGAACCGGCAGTTCATTACCTGGGAAATCCGGCGGGCGTGGGGAAAAATTTTCGGCGGTTCGGCAGGCGATGAACTCGGATTGATCCATGATGTCGCTCATAATATTGCAAAGATAGAGGAATACGGCGGGGAAAAAATGGTAGTGCACCGCAAGGGCGCCACGCGGTCTTTTCCGGGCCAGCCGGTTTTGATTCCGGGCTCGATGGGTACCGCATCGTATGTCTTAGTAGGCATGCCTAAAGCGCTGGAGTTAAGTTTCGGATCCTCATGCCACGGCGCGGGACGGCTGATGTCCCGGACTCAAGCCAGGCGTAAAATCCGCGGATCAGTGTTAAAAGAAGAGCTGGAACGGCAGGGAATCGCCGTTTGTTCCGGTTCTATGTCGGGTCTGGCCGAGGAAGCGCCCGCGGCTTATAAGAACGTTGAGGAGGTGGTGGATACGGTACACGAAGCCGGCCTCGCAAAGAAAGTGGCTCGTCTAAAGCCGGTCGGAGTAATTAAGGGATAAAATGATATACTAATACTATGCGTCTTACTTTTTATGGCGGGGCGAAGTCGGTTACGGGAGCGAATTACTTGTTAGAGGCAGGCGGCAAGCAACCAGCGACAAGAATTTTGGTTGACTGCGGGCTTCATCAGGGTGGTTACTATTGCGATGTTAAAAATTTCAGTCCATTCCCGTATACGGCGGCGGGCGTCGGCGCCGTATTCGTAACGCATGCGCACATTGATCATACGGGACGGCTTCCGAAACTAATAAAAGACGGATTCAAGGGAACGGTGTATGCAACGCCGCCGACGCGCGATTTCGCAGAATTACTGCTTTTGGATTCCGAACATATTTTGAACAGGGAAGCAGAAAGAGAAAAATGTCCGCCGCTTTATAACGACGACGACATCAATCGCCTTATGTCACAGTGGGTCGGCATACCGTATCACCACACGGCGAAGGAGGGGCCGTTTAACGTTTCTTTGTATAATGCCGGCCATATTCTTGGTTCGAGCATCGTGGTGGTTGAAACCGAGGGGAAGCGCATCGCTTTTTCCGGCGACCTCGGCAATTCGCCCGCGCCCATTATCCCGTCAACGGAGGAGTTGGGAGATTTGGATATCGATTACTGCGTTGTCGAGTCCGCGTACGGCGACCGCATTCACGAAGATGTGTCGCAACGCAAGGATATTCTTGAGGACACGATCGAGGATACGGTAAAAAGGGGAGGCGCATTGATGATCCCGGCATTTGCGATGGAGCGAACGCAGGAACTGTTGTTTGAGCTCGACGAACTTGCGGAGAACAAACGCATTCCGCGCGTGCCGATTTTCATTGACAGTCCGCTGGCGATTAAACTCACCGCCGTTTATCAGAAATATCAAAATTATTTTAATCAAGACGCGAAGAACCTCATAAAGAGCGGCGACGCCATTTTTAATTTTCCGGGTTTGCGAATGACGCTTACTACGGAACAGTCAAAGGAGATCAACGATGTGCCGCCGCCAAAAGTAATCATCGCCGGTTCGGGAATGTCGCATGGCGGGAGAATTCTCCATCACGAACGGCGCTATCTTCCGGACCCGAAGAGCACCATCCTTTTTATCGGCTATCAGGCCAAGGGCTCGCTCGGCAGGCAGATTCTTGAGGGCGCAAAAAGCGTAAAGATTTTCGGAGAGGAGGTGCAGGTAAACTGCCGCGTAAGAGCAATCGGCGGTTATTCAGCGCATGCGGATCAGGGGCAGCTTTTGGATTGGCTGCGGCCGATGCGGGAAACCCTAAAGAAAATTTTCGTTGTGCAGGGCGAGGAAGAGGCGAGTTCCGCCCTTGCGCAGAAAATTCGCGATGAACTCGCGATTGATGCGGCGGTGCCGGATCTTAATGCGAGTTTTGAGCTTTGATGGTATAATAATATTACTGTTATGCTCGATAATAAGAAAAATAATCACGATTTGAATTGGTTGGCGTATCAGCCGAAATATAAAATATGCGTTTCCGGCGCCGCGGAGACGAGTATTTGCGCCAAGGATGCGCATCAAAAAGCGATGGAAATTGGAAAGGAAATCGCCAGGCGCGGCATGATTTTGGTTACCGGCGCCACGAGCGGCATTCCTTACTGGGCCGCGAAGGGCGCAAAAGAAGAAGGCGGCATCGTCATCGGCCTTTCGCCGGCAGCTTCTAAGGAGGCGCACGTTAAAACTTATCGCCTTCCTCTTGATTATCACGACCTAATTATTTATACGGGCTTCGAATATTCAGGAAGAAATTTGCTGCTGACGCGCTCTTCGGATGCGATTGTTTCGATCTGCGGAAGAATGGGCACGCTGAATGAATTCACCATCGCATTCGAGGATAACAAGCCGGTCGGCGTTCTTGAGGGTAGCGGCGGAATGGCGGATATGGTACGAGAAATAGTGGAGAAGGCGCATCGCGGTCCGGGAAAGGTTATATTTTCCTCCGATCCGAAGAAGCTTATGGATCTTTTAGTTAAAATGGTCGAAAAAGAACATTCGTAAAAATATGCCAAAAGCAAAAGAGGCAAAGCCAATAGGAGAGGTTAAACATTATTACGGCGGCATCGGCGTTGCGGTGGTGAAATTCAATAAAGCCGTTAAGGTCGGCGAGCAGGTAAGGTTCGGGGGCGCCACCACGGATTTTGAGGAGAAGATTGCTTCGATGCAGTATGATCATAAGGATATCGCAAGCGCGGCGAAAGGGCAGGAAGTCGGGATTAAAATTTCTCAGAAGGTGCGCGAAGGCGACAAGGTCTACCCCGTTGTATAAGAGCTTCATATTGCCTGCTGCCTTTTTGGCGGCGATGATTATCGGCGCCGGAATGTTTTCGATGCCGTTCGAGTTTTATTCCGCCGGCCTTCCGGTCGGATTTTTTTATTTATTTTTCTTCGGCGCGGTTTTTGCCGTTGTGCTTTTGCTCTACGCCGATGTAATTCTCAGAACCGCGGAGCGCCACCGCTTCGTCGGATATGCGAAAATATATCTCGGGAACTTTGGTTTTTGGACTTCGGTCGTGACTACGGCAATCGGCTTAATCCTCGTTCTGACCATTTACCTCATTTTATCCGTCAGTTTTTTACGATTAATTTTGCCGGATATCAATTTCCTTACGGCCGTTGCCGTTTTTTGGATTACCGCCTCGATTTTTATTTTTCTTAGGATTGAGCGGTTGGCCAACTCCGAATTTTTTGTGACGGTGGCCATGATCCTCATCGTTAGTTTGATATTTTTGTACCCCTTGTTAAAAGGCGGTTATGCCGTTGATTATTCGCGCATTGATTTTTCGAGAGTTTTACTGCCATTCGGTCCCGTACTTTTTTCGTTGGCGGGAAGATCGGCTATTTCCTCCATTGTGGATTATTTCAATAAAAATCAGATACCAGCCGCGGCCATTAAAAAGCCGATTGCCGTAGGAACTCTCGTGCCGGCCGCGGTGTACGTTCTTTTTGTCGCCGGCATTTTAAGGATTGCTCCGGGCGTGAGCGAAGACGCCGTTTCGGGACTCGTCGGTTATCTTCCGTCTTTTTTCTTGGGGGTTGTCGGAATTCTCGGCCTTCTTTCGCTTTGGAGTTCTTACACTATTATTGCGCGGGAGATCAAGGGGATTTTTTCGTATGACTTCCGTATGCCTCAAATCCCAGCCATTATATTGGTTGTATTCCTTCCTTTGGCGCTTTATGCAGCGGGCCTCCAGAATTTTCTGCAGCTGATTTCAACCGCCGGAGGTATTTTTCTGGCGCTGGAGAGCATTCTTGTGATTTTGATGTGGCGCGCATTAAAGACGCCGCCATTATTGATAAAGCGCATACGCCCGGTAATTCTTTATGGAATTATTTTGGTATTCATTGGTGGGATGATCTACGAAGCGGCTTATTTAGTGGATTGGTTGTGATATAATGAAAATATGAAGAAAAGGATTTTATTTATTGTCGTTATAATAA
>CAZVKF010000049.1:0-6889 GCA_964627585.1 uncultured Candidatus Saccharibacteria bacterium
GTGATGTCTGGGCGTAAGCTCTATCGCAGCGATGTTGCGCTTCTTTCGCGAGCCAAAACATAATTGCGCCGTTCTTGGCGGCGCGGTCAAGATAATCATGCTCCCAATCGACTTGCTCGTTATACATGTCCTCGCCGAAATCATCCACCGTAAGGGTTGATCTCCGCGGCGACGCAATATGTGCGTCCGTCATTTTCCCGAGCAGCGCAATCGCGTCGCTTTGCCAATCCGGAGCGGCGGGAATGGGCCCGGCAAGGAAAATCAAGGGGGCATCCACCTGCAAGCGGGACGGAGAAATGATAATCTTTCCCATATCACTGCATAACCGCGCCGGATGGCGCCTGCGCCGGCATACTCCCCTCTTCCGGATCTATTTCGCACACGCCGCCGACGCAGGCCAATTCCTTGGCGCCGGAGGTCTGATCTTCCTCTTCGTAAGCAACGATACGCGAGAAATCCACTTCGGGCATTTTTGACAACAGCTCCTTGTATTTTTCTTCGCTTACTTCCTCATACGGCGCGAGTTGATAGACGTAATCGCTGCGCGGCAGAAAGGAAAGGCCGCCGAGAATATCCCAGTTCTTGTACAGCCAGTTTGCGGTTTCAATCCACTCCTCGTCTCCGACGGAAACCGTCACCGAAGGATTGTGCTCGGTGTAATTTTCCTTCACCGTCTTCCAATGCTCAAGCTGATCATGCGCCGTAAGGTCATTCCGCATCACCGCGCCGTCTGGAGCTTTAACTACGAAATCCAGAACGTAAGTGGTGGCGGAATTTTCGGTCTGGCCGACTTCGGGATGATAGGGCCATTTTTGGTCTTTCAGCATGTGGAACAAAGGATCGGTCGCAGAAATTCTTACGCGTCGGATATAATAATTGGCGTGGCGCGGATGCATTCCGGAAGCGGCGTCAACAAGCTGAGACACCGTCCCCGACGGCTTTACGCAGGTAATGGCCGTGGAAGAATTGATCCCGAAATGTTTCGCGTATTCGCGGTTCACTTCTATGGCGCGTTCGCGGAGACGCTGAAGCGTTTCGGGATCCCTGACAGCCGGACAATCCCATTGGCCGGTTAAAGAAACCCCCAATAGACGTTCTTCTTCGCAATTTTCTTTCCATTCCTTGGAAAGATACGGGAAATTGGTCAGAGAGGACTGATAAGTGCCGAGAATGGTCGCAATCCGGACTTTTTTCAAAAGCGTCTCCGCGGTGTCTTCCGAACGGCACACCACTTCGGTCAAGTTACAAAACTGCTTTGAACGCAGAACGATCTCGCCGCAAGGATTAGTGCCGCTGGTCGCCAAGTATTTTTCGAATATTTTCCAGCGGCGTTCGGGAAGCTGTTTTTTGAGTCCGCCGCGATTAAAAATTCCCCGTTCTCCGGTGCCGCTCTTCGCGAGCGCCAGCCATTCTTCAAGAAACTGCGTGGTGGTGGGCTTTTCGTTATATACCGCGGAGTTATTCGCCATGGAGCGCTGGGGTTCAAAAAGATAGAACTGCCCTTTCTTCGCATTGCGCATTTCTTCGTCATCAAGATCGGAAAGAGATATCAAAGCGCTTCTTCGCACGCCGCCGGCGACAACGACTTCGCCTATCATGCAGATAATATCGTGAACATCCGGATTCGTAAGCCGCTTGCCCTGGCGAGCCAGAATTTTTTTACGCGCAAAACCCAAAAGAGCGCGCAACGGCTCTGGTCCGGAACTGCGTCCGCCCATGGTGTATAAACGCGCACCGGCAGACCTCAATTTTGAAAAATCGAAATCAATATCTTTGCCTTCGTACCAGGCCTTCAATCCCAGAGTCAAAGCGCTACCCCATCCTTCTTTACTGTCTTCAACGATATTGGTCGGAAGTTTAGCTCCGATTTGATGCTTGATAATGGGCAGTTGCTGAACCGTCTGGCTTTCAACCGAAAAACCGACTCCGGTGCCGCACATGAGCAAATACATTATCTCCGCGAAATCCTCCAAGCGCGAAGGTGCGATATAAGAGCAGTTGTAAGCCGAAACATTCGTGGCGCGGGCCGCTTTTCCGGCGCTCCACATCAACCGCATTGAGGGCATGACCTCTTGTTTCAGGACGGCATCGCGTATCTCATGATATTCATCATCCGTCATGCGCCGGCCGAGATTCTCACGCATGAAATTCATGTAACGATCCACGGTCTCAACCCATGTTTCACGGCGGCCTTCTTCTTCTATCCAGCGGGAGTAGCTTCTGTAATAGATGAACTCCGAGAGCGGGTTGCGGAAATATTTTCTGCTTTCCGCGACAAGATCTTTCACGCGCTCGGGGATCAGCTTGGCCTTGTCGCGGACTCGCGCGCGCTCACTGCGATAAAGAATGTAGGCCTTCGCGGTCTTCGGAAAATCCAAAAGGATAAGAGATTCTTCAACGATATCCTGAATCTCTTCTATTTGCGGCGTGCCGCCTTCGGGATATTTTTTGGCAAGCTCCTGCATTACGCGATCCGAAACGCGCGACGGATCCTTCTCAAGATCGCCCTCGCCTGTCGCCTGCATGGCGCGGTAGATGGCGTTCGTAATCCTCGACTGATCGAAAGGCACGATTCGCCCATCGCGCTTTTGAACCGATTGAATTTTATGTTTCACGGTCATAATTTTTTCTCTTTACTCAGATTGTAACAATAAAAAAATCCACGCGAAAGTGTGGATAAGTGGAAAGAGCAACTGATATTCGCTAAGAAAAGTGTCTCGCAGGCCGAGCGGGCCTTCGCCCGCCGTAGTGGGCTTCGGCACCGCGAAGGCGGGCATGGTGTCCGGCCGCACTATTTTTCTCGGAATCGGCCTCGATTTGCTCCAGCGGCAAATCGGGCCTGCACTCTCGGCGAAAAATCCGCCTTAGGCGGAACCGAGCTTTTTCGCCTCCGAGAGCTTCCTTGAAAAACAGTGCGGCCGGACGAGCGAGGCCGAGAGTCAAGTACTGATTTCTTCGCTGGGGTTGTTTATCTTTTCTTTTTTCTCAAAAAAGTGGGGATGTCCCAAACCTCGTCTTTTTCTTTGGCCTTAGATTCTTTTTTGGCGGGATGAGTGTCGGCTGCCTCGGCCTGGACGTCGTTGTGCGATGAAACCGACTCGGAAGCGAACTTAAAAAGCGAAGAAGAACTGTTGTTTGAGGCGCCGTTAAATCCGGTGGCTATAAGCGTTATTTTAATTTTGCCGCTTTTAAGCCGTTTATCGTTATAAGCGCCGAAAATGACTTTGGCGCCGGGATCAATGGATTCGGAAATTACTTTCGCGGCATCGTTCACTTCCGCCATGCGAAGATCGCGGTTTGCGGCCATGCCGAATAAAACTCCTTTGGCGCCGTCTATGGAGGCCTCCAGCAGCGGCGACTGGACCGCCTGCGTAACCGCGGCAACGGCCCTGTCCTGTCCCCCGGCGACTCCGAGCCCGACGATGGCCGTTCCGGCACCCTGCATAATCGTCTTCACGTCCGCGAAATCCACATTCACAAGCCCGGGCGAAGCAATAATATCCGAAATTCCCTGGACGGCGTTCTTCAACACATCGTCAATGGCCTCGAACGCTTTCACGAGCGGCGTGTCTTTCTGGATAACGCTGAATATGCGGTCATTCGGTATCGCTATAAGCGCATCGACTTTTTCTCTCAATTTAACCACGGCTTCCTGAGCAATCCTGTTTCGCTGCGATCCTTCGAAAGTGAAGGGCTTGGTAACCACGGCTATGGCCAGCGCGCCGGTTTCTTTCGCTATTTCGGCTACGATCGGAGACGCCCCGGAGCCCGTGCCGCCGCCGAGACCGGCGGTTATAAAAATCAAATCGGAGTCCTTAAGCGCGTCCGCTATTTCGGAACGGTTTTCCTCAGCCGCCTGCTTGCCTAATTCCGGATTCATTCCGGTTCCAAGGCCTTTGGTAAGATTCTTTCCGATGTAAACTTTGTGGCGGACGTTGCAATAATCCAAATCCTGAGCGTCGGCATTTATGGCGATAAGCTCCACCCCGCGAAGTCCGCTCTCCGACATCCGCGATACGGCATTGCCGCCGGCTCCGCCGACGCCTACCACCTTGATTTTCACGTGGTGGTTTTTTTCCGTTTTTTTATGTTTAATCATCAAGGAATAAAATGCTTTAATAATTTTCCGAACGGCAGCTTTGCTAAGAGGTTACTTCCGCTGCGGCGATAAGTCAAATCCTTTTCCCACAACGCCAAACCGGCGGCCACCGACAACTCCGGATCTTCAAGCTCCTCCGCCAAAGAAGGGCTGCCGATTTCGAATTCGCGCGCATCCGGAATGCCGACTTGCGCCGGAAGTTTCAATTCCTGCTTCACGAGATCAACCAGTCCCGGCAGTTTCGCGCCGCCGCCGGTGATGACCGCGCCCGCCGGCAATTCATGATTCTTTGAAATAAGTTTGAGTTCGTTATTCACAAATTCGAATATTTCCGCCAGCCGCACTTCCACAATTTCAGAAATATAGCGCCGCGAGACGACGCTCTTGGCGTTGGAGTCGAGCTTTTTTAGGTCAATGCCGTCTTTCGGGGAGACCTCTTTAGCCAAAGCGTAGCCGAACGACAGCTTCACCGATTCCGCGGCTTCAATGGTCGTTTTCAAACCGATGGCGATGTCGTTAGTTACGTGACTTGCGCCCACCGGAAAAGCCGCGGCGTGCAGAAGTTTATTTTCTTCGTACACCGCAAGCGTCGTTGCGCCTCCGCCTATGTCAATAAGCGCTACGCCGAGTTCTTTTTGATTCTTGGAAAGCACGGCGCGGCTTGACGCCAGCGGATTGAAAATCAATCCGGAAATTCTTCCCCCTGAAACCTCGACGCACTGCATGATTTTTTTTATCGACGGCGCAAAGGCGTCAATCAAAAGCGCGTCCACTTCCAAGCGGCTGCCGATCATGCCGATCGGATCGGCAATGTCGCCTATGGAATCAACCGTGAATTGACGCGTTAAACTGTGAATTACCGTCCGATTTGACGCCAAATGAATGCTTTGCGCCGCATGGATCACGCGATCCACAAATAACAAAAAAATTTCGCTGTTCGGACGGCTTACTGCCACGATGCCCTTGGACGGCTGCGCCTTAATGTCCGCGCCGCCGATGTTCACGTAAAGATTGCGGACCGCCGATTTGGAAAACGATTTGATTTTCATTATGACCTCGCCTATGGCGCGGGCCGCATCGTCCGTATCAATAATACTGCCCTTCCTGAAACCGAACGAGGGAGCTTTTAAAATTCTCAGCAGCACAAGACGGCCGTCGTTTCTCTGTTCGGCAACCAGTGCCCTGATTCGAGTCGTTCCTATATCTAAACCGGTGACTAAATGTGGCATGATTTTTGAAGCGTCCTCTCTTTTTTCTCCATCTTTATTCTATCGGCCTTCTTCTTGTGGTCGTATCCCAAAAGATGGAGCAGGCCGTGGATTGCGAGGTACTCAATGTCTTCGTGATGCCGCGCGATGTAAGCGGGGTTTAAATAAATCTGACCGATCGGCTTCTTCTTTGTTTCCGGATGGGGAAAATTTCGGGGCTCGGGATATGCCAGCACATTGGTCGTTTTCCCGTGAAGCGCTTTCATCTCCGCGTTTCCGACAAAATAAACCTCGACGATAACGTTTTTCTTTTTTAATATCTTGAGCGCCTTCTCTACCGTCATCCGCACCGCATCAGCCATACAACTTTATAAAATGCCGAGTTTCCTCAACCGTTCAACCTCTTCCTTCTTCCGGGAGCGATATAAAGCCGAAGCCCGCCGCTTGGTGCGGTTCAGGGGCCTGGCGTGAAAACGGCGCTTCTTCATCTCCTTCAAAACGCCGCTCTGTTGGATGCGTTTCGTGAAACGAAATATGAACGAATTGATTGATTCCCCTTCTTTTCGCTGTAAATTGATGCCTGTGGCCATTTTCTTAAGCTTTTAGTTTTTAGCTTTTAGTTGTTAGTTGTTTGGTTTATTAAACTTGCGTATCCTTTCGGCGATTTCTTCAAGCGACTCTTTCGGCGGATTGGTCACCACGGAATGCACGGAGCGGCCGCCGTCGTTCTGCCAGCGAGGGAACACGTGGATATGCAGATGATCGACAACTTGCCCGCTTGCTCTGCCGTGATTAATGCCGATAGTAAAGCCGTCCGGTTGAAATGCTTTTTTGAGCATAGCAGTAACCTTCTTTACTGTCAAAAAAGTCGGCCCCGCCTCGCCGTCAGCCAATTCAAGAATATTTCCGGCGTGGCTCTTCGGGATAACCATGGTATGACCGGGCGCGCGGGGGCTAACGTCAAGAATGGCCATCGTAAGATCATCCTCGTAAATTATCTCGGCTTTAATCTCTTTTTTTGCGATTTTACAAAATAAGCAATCCGGCATCTATTTTATCCTTTTTTTCACTTCCGCTACCAACTTCGCAAGCGGCACCGGCTCCTGATTGCCGCTAACGAGATCGCGCATGATAATTGTTTCCTCGAAAGCTTCTTTCTGCCCGAAAATAAGGGCCAGCATGGCTCCCGCTTTATCGGCGGCGCGCAACTGCGCTTTCAAAGATTCCTTGCCCAGTGATTCCGTAACCGGTATGTCCGCCTCCCGCAGCGCTTCGATGAGCGCAAGTGATTTCTTTTTGGCGAGATCGCCAACGTAAATAAAGAATACTTTGCTTTTGGCTTTTGCGGCCGGCTTAACATTGCGGGATTTCAATATCTCAACCACGCGTTCCAATCCTATGGCGCCGCCCACGGCCGACGTCGCCCTGCCGCCTATAATTTCAATAAGGTCGTCGAATCTGCCGCCGCTCGCAAGCGCCGCTTTAAGCTGCTCCACATATACCTCAAATACCGTACGGTTATAATAATCCAATCCGCGCGCCAAATGCGGCGTGACAAGATACGGCAATTTTACCTCCTCGA
>CAZVKF010000050.1:0-6857 GCA_964627585.1 uncultured Candidatus Saccharibacteria bacterium
TTCTTTCCCGCCGGCTTAAGCGGCATATAGCCGCGCAAAAACTCAACTATATCCAAACGCTCTTTAATTTCCTGAGTCGGCTCGGCCATTTGACTTCAATTTTAATTGTAAGTTACCTTGATAGCAAGCGGTGTACTTTAAAAATGCGCGGGAAGTCCATGCTGCCGTTAAGTTGGCTCGTTGTTACGTTCGGATTCCTGACTATGGTCGCGGCCGGCTGCGGTCTGATTTTCAGAGCTGCCTTCCGCGTCTATATCGCCGGATCAAATATAGACGAGGCCGGACCGAAAATAGAAAAACTGCTCCGTCGCGGCTTCAGCATTACAAGCGATATCGTAGGCGAATTCGTTAATACCGAACGAGGCATAATCGCCGCAATGAAAGAATATGCCGACCACATGACCGTTTTATGGTTTTGGCAAATAATATTCCCGAAACTGATCGTATCGCTTGCGGTGAAACCCTCCCGTCTGGGGTTAGAGATTGAAGAAGACATGTTCCGCGGCAACCTTGAAAAACTTCTCGGTCTGGCGCGGGGAAATGACGTATTCGTATGGGTTGACGCCGAAAAAAAGAGGGACCGCGAAAAAGTTGTGGAAGCTGTCATGCTTATGCGTTCACGCGGATATGAGAACGTGGGTCTCGCCTTGCAATCCGTCCATTCCGACGCCAAAACGATTCTTGACCGTCTTCTTAAAAGCGGCACGCCGTTTCGTCTTGTCAAAGGCGCGTATCCTGACGGCGATCTGAAAAGACGTTCGGAAATAAACGAGAATTTCAAGGACATTTTCTGGAGCGCGCTCTATCATTACTGCAATAATATGCCGTCGGATAACCGTTACCCTAAAATCGCTGTGGCTACTCACGATACGGAACTGGTCGACTACGCGCTGCGCTTCGAACGGGACGCCGAACTTTCAAAATTGATTCAGTTTCAAATGCTCTACGGCGTACGGACCAAACTGCAGAAAGAAACGGTAGAGGCGGGCAAGAAAATACTGGTCTATGTTCCGTGGGGCAGCGATGCGCGCGGCTATTTTTTAAGGCGATGCCTTGAAGGAATCAAGCCGAGCGTTTTACTGCTTTTTGTATTATATATTTTTGAAGCCGTGCGTTTTCAAAAAGAAACACTCTAATCCCTTACTATTTGGTAAGGGATTTACTTTTTACTATTTATATGGCATAACGTAACAAGCAATTTGATAAACCGAAAGCGGAGTAGGAATGAATAAAAAACAATCTTTCGCGATGACCTTGTTTTTGGGCTTTATGTTATTGATGTTCCTGAAACTGCTGGAGACCTTGATAAGCGGGCCCGGCGCCGAAATTAACTATACTGCCTTCAAGCAAATGGTTAATCGCGGCGAAATAAGCTCGGTTAAAATTACCGACGACGGCAACGTACGTTCAATAATCGCGACCACGGCCGCAAAAAACACCGAAGACAAAAGAATCTGGAAAACCTATGCGCCGTCAAATGACGCCGAGTTGTTGAAACTTTTGGAAGATAAAAAGGTGGAAATAAAAATAAGTACGCCATCCGGCTTATGGACTCTTCTTATAAACTGGGGTCCGATGTTGTTGCTGATAATGGTGTGGCTGGTTTTTATGGGCAAAATGGCCGGCGGCAATGCCATGGGCTGGGGCAAAAGCAAAGCAAAATTATATTCCCCCAATTCTCCGGAGCGCGCCACTTTTAACGATGTTGACGGGGTTGATGAGGCAAAAGAAGAACTGCAGGACGTCATCGCGTTCTTAAAGGATCCCTATAAATTCACGCGCTTAGGCGGTAGAGTGCCCAAAGGAACTCTTCTTATTGGTCCGCCGGGAACGGGCAAAACTCTGCTCGCTCGCGCGGTTGCGGGCGAAGCGGGCGTTCCGTTTTTCAGCGTCAGCGGGTCGGAGTTCGTAGAAATGTTCGTGGGCGTCGGAGCGGCGCGGATACGCGACACTTTTGCGCAGGCAAAACAAAACGCTCCTTGTATCATATTTTTTGACGAAATTGACGTCATCGGAAAAAGCAGGGGCGACGTTATGCGCATCGGAGGCCATGACGAACGCGAACAAACCCTGCAGCAGCTCCTGACGGAAATGGACGGCTTTGAACCGCACCAAGCCATAATCATCATCGCAGCGACTAATCGCCCCGACGTGATTGACCCCGCGCTTTTAAGACCGGGGCGTTTTGACAGGCGCGTATACGTGTCTCCGCCCGAAGTAAAGGGACGGGAAGCCATACTGCGAATCCACGCGAAGAAGTTGCCTAAAATTTCTAAAGACGTCGATCTTTCCGTTATCGCGCGCGGCACGCCGGGCCTGGTAGGGGCGGATCTCGAAGTTCTCGTTAATGAAGCCGCCTTAGCCGCATCCAAGAAAAACAAAGAAGATGTAACCATGGCCGATTTCGAGGAAGCGAAAGATAGGGCCCTCATGGGAACGGAACGGAAAAGCGTCGTAATGAGCGAGGATGAAAAACGCGCGGCGGCGTATCATGAAGCAGGACACGCGTTAGTCGCCAAAAAAATGAAAAGCGCGGATCCGATCCATAAGGTTTCCATCATCCCCCGCGGAATGGCGCTGGGCGTCACCCAACAGCTTCCGCAAACCGACAAGCATCAATACAACAAAGAGGAACTGCTCAGCAAACTCACGATTCTCTATGGCGGCAGAGCTGCGGAGCAAATAGTATTGAACAGCGTCACCACCGGCGCGCAGAACGATTTTGAACACGCCACGGAGCTTGCCGAAAGGATGGTGAAAGAGTGGGGCATGAGCGAACTCGGCGCAAGGACTTTCCGCAAGCAAGAAGCCGGAAATTTCCTAATGCGCGAATACCGCGACAACGACTGCTCAGAGGAAACGAAACGCGAAGTGGACAATGCCGTTAAGAAAATAGTCAAGAAACAATATAAATTCGCGGAAGACACTCTTCGAAAAAACCTCCGGCTTCTGCATAAAATAGCCGCACGGCTTCTTGAAAAAGAAACTATCGACGGCGCAGAATTGGATGAACTAATCGAAGATCCCGCATAAACAAAAACGGTCGCCTGAGGCGACCGTTTTCATTCGGAAGAAGCCGCTTATTGGGCGTTCTGCCCCGTCCCTCCCTGTAGTGCTTTTATCTTAGCAAGAATTTCATCTATCTTTTTCATAATTTCCGCCCTGAGTTTTTCAATCGCCTCGGAAGAAAGACCTGCGTTCTTGCCGCGATTTTCAAGTTCGGATTTCGGACCCTTAACCCTGACTTTGTCGGCGTTAAGATTTCCATCAATGATGTTTCCGCTTACTTCCACGCGATCATGCACCGCGACTTGGGCTAAAACATTTATGCTGCCGCCTCTGATTTTCGCGTCCGTCATAACGTGAAGCATCAGACCGTTTACAGACAACGTCAGATTCGGAACATCTACTGCGGTAACAATTCCTTTCAGCTCAAATTTTCCGGTTGACGAAGGGAGTTTCTCCGCATCAACTTTAGAAACATCGTCAACCTCGTCTTCATCAACGTCAACCTCGTCTTCATCCTCGTCGTCCACTGTTGAATTTACGGTTGAAGTTGCCTCTGCGGTCATCTCTTCATTGTTTTCGTCTTCGTTATCGTTATCGGCGAGCACAACGCGATGCGTAGAAAAAACGAGCCAAAACGACAATGCGACTACAAAAATCAGAGAGCCGTAAATTAAAAATTTTTTGTTCATGGCATTTCTGGATAAAACAATTTGCGACCTTTTAACTTTCGCGTGATAACGCATCTTTAAGTTCCTGTTCAATCGGCACTGACGGCGCTTTTTCACGCGGAATTTTTTCCCAGGTCGGAATCATATCGGTGGAAACCCATTCCCCTTTTTCATTCTTATGCTCAATCATGAAAAATTCCCCGCCTTCGGAAAGTTTCACGCCGGGATACTCCTTCAGAATTTCGGCGATTTCCCCTTTCGTAAGTTTTCTGGACGACTTCTCAAAAATATTGGGCTCCCCCTGTTCTTTGGACATAGAAATATTTTGACACAGCTATAATCTTAAATCAAGGCGGAGGGGGAGGGATTCGAACCCTCGGTCGCCGATGAGGCGACACGCGCTTTCCAAGCGCGCGCACTAGACCGCTATGCGACCCCTCCGTTCCGCTCTACTCTATCACGACTCTTTGAGATGCTCAAGAATCTGGGGCTTTAATTGCTTAAAATTCCTTCGGCGGAAGTTCACAAGCTCATGCTCCTCATGCGTTAAGTCACTGTAGGGCTTGCCGAACTGCGGGATTATGAGGAGAGGCCGGTACGGAAAACCGGGCCGGATCGCGCCCGCGATGCGGTCCGCCACGTAACCTTCGATCCAGTTCTCATTCTTCAAGAGATGTTCCCCGTCCCAAAAAACGATGAACCCGCCGAGTCGCGCGGAGCGCTTTTCCTGAGGCACGCCGCGCAACTTCTCGACGATAGCTTCCGCAAGCTCCCTGTCGCTCGCATTATGGCCCAGCCAGCGGTGACTGTTCACGCCCGGCAGGCCGTTCAAGTAATCCACCGCAAAGCCGCCGTCGTCCGCGATGGTCGGTATGCCCGTCTGCACGAAATAGCCCTTCGCCTTCAGGATTGCGTTCTCCTCGAAGGTCGCGCCTGTCTCAGGCACAGGCTTTACGCCCGGAAAATCCTTGAGTCCGAGAATCACAAGCCCCGCGTCTGCAAGCACCGTGGCCGCCTCCTCGAACTTCCCCGGATTTGTCGTTGCGATAAGCAGATTTTTCATAAATACCATCAAAAAATGACGGTGCCTTCAAAATTCTTACCGCTCAGAAGATTTCCGAAATTTTTAATGTCTTTGCCGTTTATTATTATCGCCTTTATCTTTTTCTGCTGGGCTAAGCGTGCGCCAACCGGATCAACCGGCGCATGAGCGCCCGGAACCCATTTTGACGGAATCATGCGCCGATACTTCTTCCAGCTTAATTCTTTGATTGGTCTGGCTTTATCTCCACCGTCTTTTGCATGAGGATCACGATCGTAAACATAGGCCGGCTTGCCGGCAATAATAACTTCCGGCGTCCCGAAATCAACCGCCAAAGCAACTGAAATGTAATCCGTGGACCAGCCGGGGCGCCAGCCCGAAGCTATGGTAACCGGATAGCGCAGTTTTTTAATCTTATTCCTGCTGTCGATTACGACTGGATCTGCGTATTCTCGGAAAATCGTCCGCAAAAGATGGGCATTGGTTCTGGTGGCATGAATGCCCAGCCAGTCCTTGTCGTCATTCGTAAGCCGCGTAACTTTGGAGGCCGCTTCCTGATAAACGCGGCTGATTCTTCCACCGCCGGTAACGATAATGAATCTGTTGCTTTTCTTAACAAAACGCTCTATGAATTTCTTGAAAGCGCGCAGAAAATGATGATCAATTTGCTCCGGATACATTATTGATCCACCAAGAGCAACGATAATCAACTTCTTAAAGTGATGCCTCATGCTTTTCTACAGAATATTCTACGACCGCCCTCTTATCGTCTTGATTTTTAAACGCGTGAAGATAACTTTTCCAAAACATCTCCTGAAATGGCACGAACTGTTCCAAAAAATTCTTACCGCTCTTTTCATCTATGCCCTCAAACGAATAAAGCCCCAATAATTGAAAAGAGGTCAATACATCATCAAGGTCTTTAAAGATGGCTTTATACCGCTGGGAAGTTTTTTCCGAAAAAGGCGCGACTGAATCCAAATCAACAATTCTGCAATCAAGTGTAATGTTGTGGCTTGTCAAATAATTGTGCTGATACCCTTCGTTATGCAGAAGCGCAACCTGTTCACCAAGCGTTTTTGCAAACCATGTCAGATATTCTTTATTAGTAAACATTTTCGGATCTTTGCCCAATTCCTGGGCAACCATTGCTTTTCCGTCCTCTAAAAACTTTTTGTCGTTGCGATTAGCGATGCGCGCCTTTGTTCCGAACGCGCGAATTTCAACCACCGGATCGGTGGTTGTATTTATATATTTCCTTTTCTTTGCCTCCGTGATAGAAATTTTGTTACCATCACCGCCGACTATTTCTTTTAAATCCACAATTTCAAGAACCAGACTAGTTCTTAATCCTTTCTTGACAAAAAACTCGGACATCTCTCGATCGTTCTCTGCGTATGCATAGTCACAAAATCCCCACGGCGTACTTCCTCTCGGAAGATTCTGCGCCGTATTAAACTCTAAAGGTTCTACACCCATCCTTGATGTGGCGTCCTCACCTTCCCTTGTTTCCCATCTTCTTACACCTATCGGCCCGATCCCCTTTATGTCCACATCACGATACAATCGCCCTTCTTTGTCCTGAAAAATAACTTTCCCTAAAAGCGCGCTTCTAAAATGCTCGTCCATAATCCCAACATTTAAAATACGCCCCTTTCCCCCCGGATTATAAGTCAAAAAAACACCGAGCTTCGTGGGCTTTCCCTCTTTCAAATCAAAAGGCGTTTCAACTTCCTTGTTGACCCAGACGACTTCATTTTTTACTTCTACTGCCGACAGCTTTTCTTCCGGTCCTGCTTCTTTGCCTAAACCAATTGGATAAGATTTTTCTTGCTTAAAGTTAGACATCACAGCGACACTTCTTGTAACGCTTTTATCCTTTCCTCGACGGGGGGATGGGTCATAAAGAATTTATAATACCAAGGCGTTTTTCTGCCGCCCTTAAACGGATCGTCGAACCAAAGATGGGCCGTGGCGCTTTGAGCTGCGCGCAACGGAGTTTGATCGGCGGAAATTTTTCTAAGTGCGCTCGCTAATCCTTCTGGATAACGCGTTAGCAGGACGCCGGAAGCATCGGCGAGAAACTCGCGTTTTCTTGAAATGGCGAGTTGTATCAACGTTGCGGATATCGGAGCCAG
>CAZVKF010000051.1:0-6648 GCA_964627585.1 uncultured Candidatus Saccharibacteria bacterium
GTGGCCTTTTATATGGCTGATATCGGCGGAACTTTCGGGCTGTGATGCGTGAATTTCAGTATGAGATTGCGGCGGAATCGTTATTTTATTTTCAAGATGGTTCATGATTTCCTTCAGATTTTTAACCGGCGTAATTTTCAATTCTTGGATCAGTGCCGCTTCGCTCGCATTGCTTTCGGGCAGAAATAACTCCGAGAAGCCGATAGATCTGGCGAGCGACGCGATATTGAGTGCGCCGCTTATAGGCCGAAGCGTGCCGTCGAGCGAAAGTTCGCCTGCAAAGATTTTGTTCTTTGTTTCGAATTCCTGCATTTGATGCGTTGCAAGAAGATAACCGACGGCGATGGCAAGATCGTATTGCGATCCGGTCTTCTTTACATCCGCCGGAGCGAGGTTTACCGTGATTTTTCGGTTTTCTTTGGTGGGCGGTTTGATGCCGCTGTTTTTAAGCGCCGAGCTGATGCGTTCGCGCGATTCGGACAGCGCTTTATCCGCCAGGCCAACGATATTAAAACTATGGAGGCCGACGTTTATGTCGACCTCGACTTCGATAAGCTTTGCTTGTATGCCGTCCAGTTCGGCCGAGAAAGTTTTTGAGAGATTTCCGTTCATTGCGCCTTCTTGCATTTTTGGCAGAGGCGCGATTCAGGATTTACTTTCAGAAGCTCCAATTCGATTTCGCCGCCGCATTTCTCGCAGTGTCCGTACTCATTACGTTCCAACTTCTGGAGCGCGGCCCCAATCTCTTGCAGACGCTCTTTCAGGGCGTTGGCAATGCCGATGTTGGTCGTAAACTCTTCGGCTTCATCCGCCTCTTCGTCAAAATGGTCGATATCGGTTCCCATTTCCGGCGGTCGGTCGGCGTGCAGATTTTCTATTTCTGTTTCGAGTGACTTTTTTTCTTCCTGCAGTTTTACTTTGAGCAGTTTGAGATTTTCCGATGAAAGCATTATTACGAGGTTAAACAAAAATGAAAGCAGTGTCAACCGCTTTCATCGGGGCGTATTACTGACGTCTACAGTCCCAGACGGCGTGTCGCCTCCTGGATGCCCGAGTACGAGGTGCTTATGATGAAATAATTATTTATCAAACCGTAGTTGAGCGATGCCCCGGCTTTTTGGAAGGGCAAATAGCGAGTCGCCGATCCTTTCATCTGGCCGTTCTGGAACGTCGCTACCGCGGCATCCTGAGGATCGGAGACATATAAATTCTTGAAATCAGTCGTTGTCGCCGTTTCAATTTTCTTTATAACGTCCTGGACTTCAAAAAGAACGGCGGTGTCTTTGAGTTTGAATACGAAACCGGGCCATACTCCGTTGTCGTCGTAATAGAGGTAGGAGGTGAAATCGTCCCCCATATTGGTTTTAATTTCGTCCTCGGTGAATACCGGCAGAAGCGCCGGGAGAAATTGTGAGGAAATTATAAGGCCGGACGATCCGGAAAACGTCACTTCTTTTATGCTGCTGGTTGCGAGGGTTTGTAACGCCGATGTTGCCATCGCCGCGTGGATGTTTGCGGCTGTAATTGCGGTAACCTGCAACGCCTCATTTTGATTTGCCGCGATAGTAAAGAAAGACGCATGGCTTAATGTTGGGGCAGTTGAAGTTGCCGGGGCGGGCGGCGTCGGTGCCGGAGGTTGCGGCGATACTGTCGGAGTCGAAGGCGTCGATGGCTGCGGAGGGAAAACCAAAGGATAAACGAAATAATAGCCGACAAATCCGAATATGGCGATGAGAGCTATTGCGCCTACGATTAAACCGGCAAGTTTAGCCCATGGCGGCAGCGGTCCTCTCTCTCCCGGCAGCAATCTGGTCGCGGGTGCGGCGCCGGGCATGAAAGTCGGTTCTATGGTGGTAATTCCCGGAATTCTAATCTCCTCCTGTTTTACGGGTTGAGGAATGGGGGTACCTCCTGATTCCTGCATGGATTTAATGTCGGATTCCATGGTTCTGACGGTAATCGGCGGAGGCGGAGGTGGTTGTACCGGCGGAGGTTCGGGAGGTTGCGGTTTTTGATTTTGTCCCTGCCCGAAAGGACTTTGTCCGAATGGATACTGATCAGCCATTGTCTTTATTGTAGCACATCGGTTGTCGGTGCGGCTGTGGAAAACTTAACGCTGTTCCAATGCCTTTAAAGAGAGGCCGATCTTTCCCTCCTCCACCCTTATGATTTTTGCTCGAACTTTATCGCCGAGCTTAACTACATCGGTGACGTTTTTAACGTATCCATTCTTCAATTCCGAAACATGGATCATGCCGTCTTTGTTGGCGCCTAAATCCATAATTGCTCCGAAATCTAAAATCTTAACGATTTTACCCTCCACTATTTCACCGACCTGATATTCCTTGACGATAGCTTGTATTATGGCGACTGCGGCCTCGCACGCCGCTTTATCTTTGCCGCTGACGAAAATCTTGCCGTCTTCTTCAATATCTATATCAGTAACCCCGGTATCGGCTATGATGCCGTTTATCACTTTACCGCCCGGGCCTATAACTTCGCCTATTTTCTTGGGATCTATGGCCGTGGTTAGGATTATGGGCGCGTAAGGAGAAAGCTCCGCCCGGGGCTTGGCGATTACTTTATTCATCGTTTCCAGTATGTATAAGCGCGCTTTTTCCGCCTGTGCCAGCGCCGCATCGAGCATCTCGATCGTCAGGCCCTCGATTTTGACGTCCATCTGAAGAGCGTTGATGCCGTCTTGCGTTCCCGCCGCCTTAAGGTCCATATCGCCGTGATGATCTTCCGGTCCTTGGATGTCGGTCAATATTTTATAGCGGCCGTCCGGAGCGATCATAAGACCCATCGCGATTCCAGCCGCGGCTTTTTTTATCGGTACACCGGCATCCATAAGCGAAAGCGATGAAGCGCAAACAGTAGCCATTGACGAAGAGCCGTTGGATGAGAGGATTTCGGACACCACTCTTATGGTATACGGAAACTGATCCTGGCTTGGTATTAACGGGCGGACTGCTTTTTCAGCCAGTGCGCCGTGTCCGATGTCCCGCCTTCCCGGTCCGCGGAACGGGCCGCTTTCGCCTACGGAATATTTGGGAAAGTTGTAATGCAGAAGGAAGCGCCTCTTTCCGGTCGTTTCCATTGTCTCTATCAATTGTTCGGCGCCCGGAGGGCCAAGCGTGGTAACGGCCAGAGCTTGAGTGTTGCCGCGAACAAACAGCGCCGAACCGTGGGTACGTTTAAAAAGTCCGGTTTCTACGATAAGCGGCCGGATTTCGTCGAGCTTGCGTCCGTCGGGTCTTATTTCTTTTTCTATTATTTTTGCGTGGACCAGTTCGTTGATCGCTTCTTCAAACAGATCGTCCACTGTGAGCAATTGTTTATCCGTGAGTCCTTTTCCGCGCAGGAGATCCGTTAGTTCATTTTTTAGATCGTTGATTTTGCTGTGTTGTTCATGTTGCGGATGCGAATAGACGATTTTTTCAAGGCGATCGGCGAGAAATTCTTTCACTAACCGTTTCGTTTCCTGATCCGGCTCCGCGAAATAAACTTCCGTTTTCGGTTTCCCGATTTCTGCCTTAATTTTTTCCTGCGCAGTTACAAGTTTCTTTATTTCTTGTTGCGCGATTTGAAAGGCCTCGACTATCTTTTTCCTGTCCGCGTCATTACCTGCGAGTTCGATCATGTTTATGCGCGTTGCGGTTCCGGAAACAAACGCCTCAAATTTGACATCGGAATTTTTAAGTTCGTCGAGCAGCGGATTGATTACCGTCTTTTCTTTGCCGTCAGCGGACTTCATCCGCGCGACTTTCAGTCCCGCCACGGGACCGTTCCATGGTATGTCGGAAATGGATAAGGCGGCGGATGTTGCAATCAATGCAACAAAGTCGGGATCATTCTCTTCGTCGTAAGCAAGCACCGTTACCACGATTTGCACTTCGCGCCGCATTCTGTGATCAAAAAGCGGCCGTATAGTGCGGTCCACGAGGCGTCCCGACAAGACGGCTTCTTCGGAGGGCTTGCCTTCGCGTCTGATAAAGCGGCTGCCTATTATTTTGCCCGCGGCATAGAATTTTTCTTCGTAATCAACGGTCAAGGGGAAGAAATCCGTATCGCGATCCTTGGTTCCCATTACGGCGGTGACCAGTACGACCGTATCGCCGTACTGGGCGAGAACTGCGGCATTGGTTCGTCCTGCAAGTTCGGATATTTCCAAAATCAACGGTTTGTCGGCAACGTCAATCGAATATTTTTTTCTTTGTAATCCCATCTCCTTTATTTTTTGAGTATTATTTTGGGTATTTCTTCGAGCGCAATGAATACATCGGTCGCCTCTCTTAATTTTGACGATGCGCTGCGGCCAAATGCCGCGACTTCGACTTGCCGTCCCAGTCCCCATTTCAAATAATCAACTAAAGGCACGAAATCGCCGTCGCCGGTTACTAAAATAATGGTATCGAGAAAAGTAGCCATGCGTATGGCGTCAACGGCCATGCCTACGTCCCAGTCGGCTTTTTTCATCCCGCCCGGGTAAATCTGAAGATCTTTTATTCTGAGTTCCAGGCCGGTGTTTTCTAAGGCGTCAAAAAAAGCCGCTTCTCGTCCCGAGGGCGCTGCGCCGGTTGGGGCCGGAACCATGCCTTCGATTCCTTCGCTTTTTACTACGTAAGCCATGGCCCGGATCAGTTTTCTGCCGTCAATGAGCGTTTTAATAAGCTCGCGGTAATTAACCCTGCCCTGATAGAGATTTTTCGCGGAATGATAGAGATTTTGGATATCTATAAAAATTCCAACCCGCTGTTCTTTGTGCTGCTGAGCTATCTTCATATTTGCTTTCGGTTTCCGTTATTTTTTAAGCCCTAAAGTTTTTATTACGCCGTGATAAGTGCGCGAATCTTTTTTTGCCAAATAATCCAGCAGTCTTTTTCTTTTGCCCACGATTTTCAAGAGACCGCGGCGGGAATGATGATCTTTGCGATTTTTCTTAAGATGGCTTGTCAACTCTTCGATTCTGCGAGTGAGAAGAGCGATTTGTATTTCCGGCGATCCGGTATCGCTTTCATGGCGCTGGTGAGTTTTTATTATACCCAATTTTTTTCTTAAAGTAAGCATGTTTAGTAAAGTATAGTGAATTTTCTTTTAAAAGTCAAATGCGAACTGCGATTTTAGATATTATCGTAATGCTTAATTATATAATCTTTTTTTTTTTTTTTCTATTTTTATCAAAAAATAATTAAGTTTATTAAATCGCATCGCCAACCATTATCGTTTATTAATTTTTTGTTATCTCCGGCATATAATTCTGCAGTACGTTTAAATTTTTTCAATTTTGATGCCGTCATTTGATCTTCGGGCGATAACTCGGCAATTGCCGGGTTTTGCCGCATTGTTTTAACTTCAATAAAAACCAAAGTTTTATCGGGTGCTTGAGCTATTATATCCAATTCTCCCCATGGCTTCCTATAATTCCTTTCGATTACTTTATAATTGTTTTTCACAAGATATTCACAGGCAATATCTTCGCCGTATTGGCCTAAAGAAGTTCTGTATGCCATTAATATTTTATGTTATGATGTACAGTATAAAACATAGTAAATCGTGAAACAATGATAACGCGCAATCTTACTTTTGAATATATCCGCGGCTTAATAGAAGGAATTCGGATCGCTTAAGAATATAATAATTCCTTTATTTTATGATAAGTTGGTTGGTAATAAAGCATTGCAATTTAATGAATGGTTAAATAAAATTGGCAACGATTCGTCTGTGCCGCATAGTTTTAAGTTATTATATCGCCTTCATCAGCACGGTTTTTATAGAAGAGAGTCATTGCCCGGCGGTATATTTGCCAAGTTTTTGTAAATCATGAAACAATTTTATATAGTAAAAACCGACTTAGCTATATTTTATGCGGTTACCCGCTTGTTAAACAAAATGCGATGTTTCACAAAGAAGGGCAGTAATGTTTAACAAGATGTTTAACACAAACATAAAAGCCCTATTCGGGCTTTAAATGATTGCAGTTGTTGGTGTAGCGCCTCGTTTTCTTTCCGCCAGAGGATTGGTCGGTTTTGCAAACTCACCCAAAAGCTCTACTCTTTTGGTTTCCATCCTTGTCGGATCGGCTCCCAATTTATTAGCAATCTCTATGACGCGCAGGCGGAGGATAAATCTGTCCTCTGCTGTTTTCAGGAAAAGCTCGTCGTAATGCTTAATGGCCGCCACAAAGTTTGCGGCAATTTTCGGAAGATCTGCCGATTTCGGTTGGTCATCCGGATCAATCTTGCAGATATAAAGATGCTCAATGCGATCTTTCATCTCCCGCTCTAAATCCGAAGGCGTACAAAACCGGATATGAACGCTCAGGCCCTTTTTGTCGGCCACTGCCTCTATGCGGCCGGCCCTTGAGAAATCGTAATCGCCCGCCATCTCAATCTTGTCCGCTTTCTCTGAAAACGGATACGAATCGTCAAAAAGCGGGAACATTGAAAGCGGATGCATCTTAAGGCCAAGCTTCTCCAGCTCGGCAACAAAAATACGCAATAACTCAAAACTGTTCATTTCTTGTACCTCCCGCGCCGATTTTTAAAGATGACAATATTTTATATTAAAAGTAACACTTAGTCAAGGTGCGCGCTGAGGGGATCGAACCCCCGACCTACTCGGTGTAAACGAGTCGCTCTACCACTG
>CAZVKF010000052.1:0-6471 GCA_964627585.1 uncultured Candidatus Saccharibacteria bacterium
TTTTTCAAGCTCCCTCTCGTAATCTTTCAGAAATCCCTCTACGTATTTTTCCAATTCTCCCTCGCTTTCGAATTCTTTCAGTAGGTCTATGTTTTTTTCTTTCTTTATTTTTTCGGCTTCTTCCAGGCCCCATTTCCAGGCATTGGACTCGTTTTCGGTAAGCGTCTTGCGCAGCTCCTCAAATGCCGCGGTTTTTTCTTCCGGCGACATCCGGTAGTCAAAAAGGGAGCGGTTATAGCCGTAGCTTGCGCCGAAAAGTTTTGACTGATCCTTTTTATTATGGGCATGGCCTATTTCATGGAGAAGGATGGCGACGTCGCGGCCGGATTTCCATTCGCCCACATACACAACGTTGCCCTGATGATCGCTGTGCCAGCCGCCGTTTTTCTCAAATTTGTATTTTGGCGGGAGCAGGGCGTTGAAATCCAGGATGACTTTACCGGAAGAATCTTTAAGCTTCACTTCCGCTTTGCGGTTTTTGAAGACGTCAATCACGAAAAATTTTTGTTCGCGCTCGTCAAAAATAATGCGGCGCGTTTCCGCGGGCTGTTCCGGCTTACGCTCTCTACCCCATCTTTTGGACAGATTTAATTCAAACACACCGCCATTATAACAGATTGACCGGAGGCAATCAAAGGTTTATAATTTAGCCGTTCTTTAAATTATAAATTTCCAGAGGCGAAGATATATGAAACGCAGCTTACGATTTTTGTGCGCCATTGCATTTCTCGTATTTTATGACGGAAACGCCAATGCGCAGAGCGAGAAGAAGGAGTATGAAATGCCGCCGTGCATAGCCGGCGACCTTGTATATCACGTTCATCCCCAGCTTACAATTATGGGATTCCGGACCTCGGCGAAGGATGGACGCATTCTTACTCCGTTTTTCATAACTCCGCCGGCCAATCTCGGCGTTAAACTGGACGAACCGCGATGTTTCAGGGAAATTCACACCCACAACTATTCCGGCGTTCTGCACGTGGAAAGCGTTGACCCGGAGCGCGAGTACAAGCTAGGGCATTTTTTTGAAGTGTGGGCCGAGCGCGACCCGTTGATAAAGCGAATGTTGCGGCTTGAACTGATTGTTCTTGTTTCTGATACCGGCGGAGAAAGATACTGGAAAGTGCCGGATTACGCCGTCGTTTCCGGAGAATTTCTTGACCTTTCAATTTCTATAGATCGGCGCAAGATTCTCATTATTCTTCCGGCGGATGCGTATTCATCCGATTGACGGAAATTGTAAAAAGCGGCCGAGGCCGCTTTTTTAGAACCCCGTTGACAACTTTTCTTGATTTACTATTCTTTAACTCGTACATTTAAATATGAATAGCGGGGCATTTTTATGTTCGGAACGGTTCAGGGATACATATTTCTTGCGATTTTTTGGCTGGCGGCGTTGGGCGCCATAGGTTTGGCTTTCAGAAGGAAGACAACCCCCGAAACTTTTCTTGTCTCCGAGCGGACGGTCGGCTTTTTCCTCGGAGCGGTAACCGTTGCGGTTTCCTGGGTGTGGGCAATCGCGCTTTTCGTTTCTTCGCAGAAAGCGTACGAGCAGGGCATACCCGGACTTTTTTGGTTTACCCTTCCGAACGCCGGCGCGCTGATCCTTTTTTCTTTCCTTGCGGCGCGCATGCGCAAAATTTTTGACCGCGGCTACACGTTGCCGGAATTCATGGGAAAAAGATTCAACCGGCGCATGGAGTTGCTGTATTCGTTTTCCATCTTTGTGGCGCAGAGCTACGCCGTCATCGTCAACCTGACCGCAGCGCTTCTGATGCTGAATCTGGTTACCGGGATACCAAAACCAACGCTCATCGTCATCCTTGGTTTAATGATGGTTTCGCTGAGCTTGCTGAAGGGCATCCGTTCCTCTCTGGTGGAGGATACGATAAAAGCCGTTTTAATAGGAGTCGTGGCGTTCGTTATCGTGCCTTGGACAATTTCCGCAAGCGGCGGCATTTCTTCGGTTGTCGGCGGTTTGGGCGGTTTGAAGGGCGGCTTTCTCAATCTTTTTGATCCGAAGGTCGCGTGGGCGTTCGGCGTTCCCATCACCATTTCGCTGCTTTCCGGGATAGTTATAGACCAGCAGCAGTGGCAGCGCGCTTTTTCCATGAAAGGCGAAATTGTCCGCCGCTCATTTTTGCTCGGAGGATTCCTTTTCGTTTTCGTGCCGCTTATGCTGGGCCTCCTCGGTTATGTGGCGGCCAATTCCGCCTCCGGAGTGGAAGTAACGCAGAATCAGCTGGCGGGTTTTTCCGCGGTGATCCATTTCATTCCTCAAGCAGGCGTGATTGCCTTTACCGCCATGATTCTTGCGGCTTTGGTGGCTGCGGGCAGTTCAGCTTTGTCCGCCGTTAGCTCAATAGGGGCGATAGACATGTATAAAGCCGTTAAACCAGACGCTTCAGACCGCCAGCTGCTCACTGCTTCCCGCAGCGCAATGATTCTTTTGGCTTTAATCGCCATGGGCATTGCTTTGATTCCGAACATCCAGCTTCTCTACCTCATTCTTGTGGTTGGGGTCTTCAGGGGCGCCTTGTTTCTTCCGACGATTCTCTCCTTGTTCTGGCCTAAGCTCTCCGCGCGTTTTACTTTCTGGGGCATTATTCTCGGCATGGCCATCGGCGTTCCGCTGTTCGTTTACGGTTCAATTGTAAAAAATCCGACAATATCTTCTTTCGGGAGTTTGGTGCCGATTTTCATCACTCTCCTGGCCTGTCTTATCGGAAGCCGGTTGAAGCCGGAGCCGTTTGATTACTCTGCTCTGACTAAATCTTCTGAATCTGCATCGTAGGATGCAGATTTTTAATGCCGTCTCCGGGTGATGAGCGCCTTGCTATTTTTTAACGACGCGGAGTAAAATATCCGTAACCAATCAATGGACAAGAAATTTTCGGAAGATTTAAAGAAGATTCTTAAAACCGTTATTGCCGCGGACGTTGATTTTTACCGTAAAAAATACGCTCAGGCCGGATTGGATATTTCCGAATCCTGGATTGAGGAATTGACCGAAGAAAAATTCAAACTCCTTCCCATAACTACCAAAAAAGAAGTCGCGCTCGCGCCGTACCGCAGCCGGCTCTACGAAGAAAAATCCGGATTGAACAAACTCATCAATTGCGAGGAGGCCGGCAGATATTTTCTTATCCATCGCACCCTGGAGGAAATCCGGCGGGATGATTTGCCTTTTGCGGGCGAGCGGCCGATGGTGCTTTTGAATGACGTTTATGAAGCCATTGAACGCTGCCTGTTTTTTTACGAAAAAAATATGCTGCCGCTGATCGGCGAGGTTTATAATCCGGCGGTGGTCACGGCGACAGCCCGTCAGTATAACGTGGACACGATGTTCATTGACCATGCCTCCATCGTCAGTTTCCGCGACGCTCTTTTGAAATTGAACCTGCCGTTGAAAAGCGTTACGGTCATTGATCCGGCTTTTGAAAAAAATGATTTTGAATGGCCGGAGAACGTTAAGCTCAACTTCGTTTTAAGCGTTCCTGAGACCGGCCGCATAGCTTATGCTTGTCCCGAAGCAACCGCCGAAAAAAAGTTCATATTCCACCCTTACGATGACGTGCATATTGAGCCGGGCTTGGCCGTTGTCACCAGCGCGCGCCTCAAGGCCTGTCCCATGATTCGCTATCGCAGTTCGCTTTTTCTTGAAGAGGTTGAAAGTAAATGCGCATGCAACAAGCCGGCTCTAAAACTGCTTTAAGCGCGTTTCACAAGCTTACGTTAAGAGACCCCCTTTTTGCGGCCGAGGGGCTGGATATAGATAATGCGGGATGGGCGCTTGACGAACTGGAGCTTTTAACGGGAAAGTTGGAGCGGGTATGGCATAAGTCCCATCGCTGGTTTTGTTTCTGGCATCCTTTCGCGGAAACTCTGCATCCGATAAGGTTCTTAAGGAAGTTTTTGGAAAGCGAACGCCGGCGGCGACTGTTCATAATCCGTCCTTCGGAAGAAAATGCAAGATTGCTTCTCCGCGCTTATGAAAAAACCGTCTCGGCGCTCGAGCTCAACATAGCGGCGTATCTCGATTCCATTTCTGACTTGCGCCGAATGGAAAAAGTTCCCCCGGACGGATCCATTCTTTATTTTCACACCAACAGTATTTCATTCGCGGAATTCGTCGAGTCGGCCGAATCCATCCGCCGCAACGCCAAAGAGCTCGGGCGGGAGGTGGAGCGGCGCAGGACGCTCTTAAGCGGAGGCGCTCCCGGGAGCGGGAATATTTCCGGCGGTCTTTTTCCGAAATCCGATCCCATACCCCGCAAGGACCGTGGGCCGGCGCTTTCCGAAAAATATCAAAAAATGCTGCTGTTGGAAGAAAAAAATCTGCCGGGCATCGTCGAGAAGTACGGCCCGATTTTTTATGAATTCGTTCATCTGGATGGCACTCCGAGAGTCCACAATTTTTTCGCCTATGTCACTAAAGACAATTTTAACCGCCGGCAGTTTCAAATTTCGCTCGCGGACAGACGTTTTTTTCTGGAACTGGTAAATACAAAGAGCGCCCTGCCTTCGGGACAAAGCTCGTTCGACAGCAGAACGCGCGTAATATACGACCCGATGATAAAGCGCGGGATTCCTTACTGGCATCAGGCCGTAACGTCTTTTTATTCCGTGCTCGACCTGCGCTATTATGCCGACTTGGCTACGGTTACGGATCTCGGCTGGAGGCGTCCGTTTTTGGATAAGGGGGCGGTTCTCAGCCAGAAGTCGAGCATGCTGGACATGATTTTATGGAACGGCGTTAAACACGAGCGGACACATTTGGTCATGTCCAGGGTTCAGGCGGGAGCCAGCCAGCTTCCCTCGCCGCTTTATAACTTCATCGCCCGAAGCTATCCGAGTTTGTATTATCTTCCTTTTAACCGCAGTGTCTGGCGCCTGGACGAGCCGCCGCGGTTTCTGGGCAGCCGTTTCGGACGCGGAGGAATTTACAAGACCTTTGAGGAGATAGAACCATTCGTTTCTGCGGAAATTCTGGAGAAGGTTTTTGAGGGTAGAAAATACCGCAATGAGGATTGGAAACAGTTTTATGACTAATACCGCCATGTTTCTCTCGGAAAAATCTCTGGAAGTTCTTTTGCTTGAGTTAGGCCGGTTTTTGGCCGAATTGCAAAAATTAGAATTTTGGCGCAGGCATTTCGCAAATCATAATTTTCAATTCGCGGCCGATGATGTAAGCGGGGAATATTGGGAACGCGTTCCTTTTCTAACCAAAGAGGACTTTTTGAAAGTGGGTTTGGAGCCGCGGTTGCGGGACCTTCGGGAAAAAATCGGCAAAGAAACAAAACGATTCGCGCTGCGGACCACTTCCGGAACTACCACCGGCGAGCCGTGTCTTTTTGTGAATCCGATAGGCTTCAGGCACGAAAGTAGGCGGCGTACGCTTTGGATCGAGGGACCGTTTATGATTTGTTTGCGCGGAACGCTGCTGCACATCTTCAACAATTTTCACAACAAAAGTTTTGCGTTCCAGACGCTTGTTCTGGATCCGGCAAAGTTTGACGCGACAATGCGGCATGCGGTCGCGGAATTCGGCGCGGACAATATTTTCAGTTTTCCGGCAAACCTGGTTAAATTTATGTCCGCTTTCGGCGAAACGGATTCATTGTCTTCCGGAATAAAATTTATTGATTTAAGTGGCGACTTTTTGAGTGCGGCTCAGCGCCGGCTTATCGATAGGTTTTTTCGGGCCGCGGAGCTTAAGCACGGCTACACTTTGACCGAGGCGGGAATGGTCGCCGTTCCCTGCAGGGAGCTTGAGCGCAGATACGGCCACTCCAACGTTTATCATCCCGCTTCTTCCAATAACTTTATAGTGGAGCTTGCGGATGCGGACGAGAGCGGCTGCGGTGAAATCGTCGTTACGCGGACGGATACCGCTTGGGCGTTGTTGCGTTATCGCACCGGCGACATGGGTCGGGCGGTAAGGGAAGAATGTTCGTGCGGAGCGGGATTTACTTTGTTTTTGGCGGGCAGGAAAAATTACGATTACGTGCGGTGCGCGGGCGCTCTTATTGTGAGGGCAGAGCTGGAAAGAGTAGTGGGCGCTTTAAGTTCTTACATCGCGGAATGGCGCGCCGAAGTTAGAGAGAGACAGATGAACGGAAAACTGGTCGGCGAGCTGAAGTTAATCGTCAAGCCGACGGCTTCCTACGGCTTGGATATCCGGCGCAATTTGCTTCCGCTTGCGGAGCGGATAAGCCGCAATTTATTTTTGACGCCGAATAAAACGCTCGCAAATCTCGTTTCCGAAGGCAGATTTTTGCCGCTGGCAATTGAAATTACGGACGGCTTCCCGGACGCCCCAAAGCAGATTTTAATCAGAAAAATAAATTAATATGCCGTCCGTGATTCTTAAAAAAGGGGAAGAATTGTTGAAAAGCGAGAATTTTTTGAAAGAAGTTCTCATCTGCGCCAAGAACTCCGCATTTTGGCGGGAGTATTTTAGGCGCTGCG
>CAZVKF010000053.1:0-1619 GCA_964627585.1 uncultured Candidatus Saccharibacteria bacterium
TCGCACTTTGGGCCGGCGATCCATCATCAGGAAACGCAACAAGAATTGACGCTTTCGGCTGGGGCAATGCCAATCTTTACGAGGGTCAGCCCTTCAGCCAAGCCCTTTCGGATTCAACAAGCGCAATTCGTTATCCGGACGATCGCGATACCGACAATAATGCCAACGATTTTGTTTTGACTTATTCGGTTACAGCCAGCGGTGAAAACGCGGCAGTAACCGGGGATTCATCGGCCCCTGACAATTCGGCATCTTCAACGCCCTCCGATAATACAGATAACAATGCGGCCCCCGATACAACCTCTACGACTACAACTCAGAGCGATATCTCCGGCGGAGAAACTTTGGCGCCGATTTCGAGTACGGATTCGCCGGGAGACGCGCCTTCAACAGACGAAAACTTAGTGGGAGCAACAACGACACCAGAAGCAACAAATGAAAATTTGGAGGTAGAAAATGACGAACCGCCGCAGATTGTAAAAATTCTTATCAATGAAATTCAGATCGCCGGCGCGACCGCGGATGATGAGTTCATTGAGCTTTACAATCCGAATGCCGAAGGCGTTGATCTGACTGGCTGGGCAATAAAACGGAAAGCATCGACAGGAAGCGATAACAATCTGGTTCCTATGGGTCTTTTGGAGGGGAAAGTCATTCCGGCACAAGGATATTTACTCCTTGCACAAAGCGAAGGATACACCGGTTCTGTGCCCGCTGATATCCTATGGGCAAAATCAAATAAGTTGGCTTCTAACAACACCGCCGTGCTCTACGGTCCGAATGGCGAAATAGTAGATAAAGTCGGTTGGGGAAGCGTGCAGGAATATGAAAGCGTCCCGGCTCCAAATCCTGCCGCGGATGAGAGCATCCAGCGCAGGAATTTTATTGATACAGATAATAACGCCGAGGATTTTGAGTTGCGGGATTGCCCAAGTCCTAAGACGCAGGGAAATTCATGCGTTCCTGGCGTTTCCGCAAACTACAATCCTGAAGATATGGCCATAAATCTTTCCTGGGAGCCGGATGAGGACGCGAGCGCGTCAACCGTCTATGCCATTTATACCGTTAACAGTCCGGCGGTCTTATTTGCCACTACTACGGCAACAAGTTTTGTATACCCGATTGATGAAATCGGCCGGGATTACAAATTTGAAATACGCGCCGTTGATGAAGGCGGTTCGGAAATAGCGATGAGTTCGGCACAGGCGACTGTGCCGAGTTTTTTAGATGAGGCGTATTTTTATCGCGATCCGCGCAATGCCTCTTCTTCGGATTATTTAATTGATTTTTACTGGGATGAATACCCGTTCGTTAAGAAGCGCTACGATAATACCCCCGACGGCAGTTGGAAGGTCGCGGTTTTTTATTTAGATCAGGATGCAGACAAAATTCCCTTGTTTTACAGCGATACGCAATATGCGGCGGAACCGAGCGATAGTCCGGTGAAGTCATACGGCGAATGGGGTACCGCAATAAATCGAGCGATAAAACTTAAATATCCCAATTGCGGCGGCAGTTCGAATACCATCGGCACCGCCTTGATATTGCCGGATTCTTCGGTTAGATGTTCCGTTAATATCGGTATACGCAACTCCACGCTTTCCTTCGGCCAGCTTGAA
>CAZVKF010000053.1:1629-5114 GCA_964627585.1 uncultured Candidatus Saccharibacteria bacterium
CTCCCGGGAACTTTTCGGCGGAATTTGACGATTTGCGGTCGCAGTTAAAACTCAGCTGGCAGAAATCAGGCGATTCGGACACTTTGGATAATCTTATCAAATACCAGATACAGGCGGCGACCTCTTCTGATTTTGCCGAGGATGGTTGGGCAGCCGATTCTTCCTATCTTACGGCGTCTTTGGCGGTAGCGCTTGGCAACGAGTATAAAGTGGGAGTGCGCGCAATTGACGATTTCGGAAATGTTTCGGATGTTGCGACCGCAATTTTTTCTTTCCCCGAAAATTTTACGCCTCACATATTAAGCGGCAGTTTGCAAAACGCATCCCAGAATTTTACTTCCAGCGGCGCGGCATCGGTAGGTTCAGTCGAGATATTTACGGATCAGTTCAGCTATAAGCCGGGCACCAAGAATCCGGGGGATCGGGATTGTTCGTTGGCGTTATATGAGATGGCGAGTTCAAGCGCCGTTTTGATTGCGACGAGTAAGACAACGTATAAAGGTCCGAATTGCGCAAAAACGCCTACGGAATTTACGTTTGACCCGCCAGCGGCGCTTGAAGCCGGGAAGCAGTATCGCTGGAATTTTAAATTTAACGTCAGTTTTAATGGACTTTTTGTTAAATTTTTCGGAACGAGTGTTGATGTTGTGGGCGGTTTATTCAGCGACCCTTCATTGGTAAACGCAAAATTCGTGGTGCGCGATACGGCCGGCGGGATTATTTTGGAAAGCCCGTAATAAGATTACGCTTGGCTTCGGGCTTGCATTTTTTGGGCAATTCTTCTATCCTCTAAGCAGTTTTTAAACAATTTATTTTATTAAAAAGGAACGTGAAAATGCAGAAACGAATGCGGTGGGAGCGCGAGCTGGAGCTGACGGATATGCCGACTTTTCTTGAATTGGCCAAGAGCGTTGCGGTAACTTCTACCCAGGATTTTTCATTGGTATTGGATCGTGCCAGCGGCCCCTTTCTGTGGGATTGCGCGGGCAGAAGGTATTTCGATTTTTCTTCCGGGGTCGGCACGGCTAATGTCGGCTATTCCCATCCGAGTGTTTGCTACGCCATAAGCCGTTACGCCAGGCGCGGAACGATTATCGGCGACAATGACTGGCCGAATGCGGTAGCGACGCTGCTTAAAGCCAAGCTTTGCGAAATCACCCCCGGAAATTTTCCCAAGAAAGTTTTTCTGTCCAATTCGGGAACGGAGGCAGTCGAGGCCGCCATCAAGCTTCTTATTTCAAAGCGGCCGGACCGGACTTCTTTCATCGCTTTCCGCGGAGCGTTTCATGGACGCAGCGGTTACTCGCTTGCTCTTAACGGAAGCAAAAAAATTCATCGCAGACACTTCCCGCGGGCGCTGAAGGTTTACCATCTTCCCTTTCCCGACGCTTATGACAGCCGCGATTCGGCCTCCTTGATGAGGTACTGGATGGAAGTTCACAGATGTCTGCGTTCCGAGATTCCGCTCGAGGAAGTCAACGGCGTTTTCATCGAGATGGTGCAGGGCGAGGGAGGCATCAATGTCGCGGACGAAGGGATGCTGAGACTTATTGAAATGCTGCGGAAAGAAGGCGTGAAAATCGTCGTGGACGAAGTGCAGACCGGATTCTATCGCACCGGAAAATTATTTGCATGTGAACATTACGGATTGGAGCCGGATATTTTGTGCCTTGGCAAGGCATTGGGCGGAGGGTTGCCGATCGGCGCCACCGTTTCTCGCGCCGAGCTGGATTTCGACGAATTCGGGCGGCACTCCAATACTTTCGGAGGAAATACTCCGGTGGCGGCGGCTGCTCTGACCGTGATTGAGATACTGCAATCCCTGGATCTAAAAGAGCTGGAGGAACGCATAAGGGTTCTGTCCGAGTTTGCGCCGGAAGGCCTGGGATTGATGCGCCGGAGGAGATTTCCGAGTGCGGCGGCGCGCAATGAGTATGTTAAAGCCGCGCACGGACGAAACGTAATACTTCTTGGCGCCGGCGAACAAAACGTCCGTTTCATGCCTCCGGTAACCACTACAAAACAGGAGTTAGAAGATGCGATTGAGATTTTGCGATCAATAGAAATATAAAACAACAACACCCCGTCTTAGTGCGGGGCGTTTTTATTTGTTAAACCGTTTTGGGTTGTGAAAGTTCCAGGGCCAGGACAAATCCTTGGGGTTCCCCGGGATTCTTATCCATTTTGAGAATCCGTTTCGTAATCCGCTGGCATATTTTTAATGTCGGAACTTTTTTAGCGTAGAGCTTCTTTAGCATCGCAAGCGCTTTTTTCCGCAGCGTTCCTCTGCCGGCTGGCGTGTATCCGCCGATGATGCAGAGGGGTTCGGCCGGATGGTAGTCGCCGTCGGATTTCATCCGGAACATCTGCAGCGAATTTTCGAGCAAACTGATGATGAGTATTTCCACGCGATAAGGGCTTATCGAATCCGCCGACCGGAACTCCTCGTTGAGAAATTCGGAAAAACGCCCGACGACAGCTTCACTGGAATGCGGATGAATGCCGTAAGTGCTTACTTCGTCGCGGATTATCTCGCTGAATTTCTGGAGCAGTCGGCGAAATTCGGCATAGTTTCCGACTCCGCCGATTATCATCAATCGTTCCGAGCGCGTCTTTTCTTCTTCCTCGTCATAGAGTTCTTCTTCCACCGGCACGGCAATCGGAAAAAACTTCATATTGCGGCTTTTGGTTTTCGTGCCGAGGAATACGCCCGCACGGGTTTTTTCTTGAAAGAGAAGCGCAACCATGGGCGAATCTTCAAAGATTTCTTTAATCGCCAGGATTTCCTTTTCGGCGATTCCGATGGTTTCTTTCATGACGGCATCCTCCTTTTGAATTCCTGGACCGCTTCATCGGCAAGAAACACGACGCCGTTTTTATCAATGCACACAATGCCGGGCGGAGATATTTGCGGCGGGCTGACATGGATTTCCTGAGACGCGGCCGCGATTCCTTTTATGGCAAGCATAATTGCGTCTTCCCGACTCGTTTCTTTCGGCGCGCGCTTGTCAATGCAGAAATAATTCCGCAGCGTCGTTATGGACTTATCGCCGCCTGAACCGATCGCTCCGAAAACTTTCTGCGGAATAACGCCGCCGAGAAATCCTTCGAGTTTGACAATGACCGCCCGATTTTTGGAGAGATCGAAGCCGCCAAGGAGAAATTCGGACTCAATATTGCCGAGAATAAAGCTTGCTTCCCGAAGGATATTTTTCAGAATTTTGATTTGATTCGCGATCGGAATATCATCATGGGTTTTAAATCGAAAGGCAGTGAGCGTTTTTTGAAAGCTTTCGGTAATCAATTGGATGACCGCCACCACGCCCGAATCCCCTATGACGGAATACCGGCTGATCTGTGAAATTTTTCTGACCGTGTCGCTGGCGATGTCGTCGCCGATCGTCATGCGCCGATCCGCCGCCATAATGACGCCGTCGCAGTATTCAAAGGCCAGCACGGCGGTATCGCTCCGCGCCCTATTTTCA
>CAZVKF010000053.1:5124-6301 GCA_964627585.1 uncultured Candidatus Saccharibacteria bacterium
AGAGGCGGCGCATTCCTGATAACCGATTTGACGATTTTCCTGAGCTCTTCTGACGCCAGTTGCGCCATTTTCAGCCCCTTTAAGTTGTCAAATAATCCGGTTTCATTCTCCGGCCTTACGCGTTTTTTGTCAATTTTTAGGACTTTATGATTGCCGTGCCGGATTATAAATAATCTAATATACGATCATAGTTGATGAAATTAAAAATGCGGAAACCATAGTCAATCAGAAGCGCCGTATTGTTGGTTATGAGAAGTATGCCTAAAAGAACAAGGAAAGCACCTCCGATTATCGAAACGATATTAAGATATTTCGCAGTTTTTCCGATCAGGCGCGCCGCAGAGCCCGCGGCTACGGCTACAAGGAGGAAGGGTATTGCAAGCCCCGCCGAGAATACGAGGAGGAGGATCGCGCCTTGAAGAGCGGTAGTCGAAATTGAAGCGAGAAAAAGAATTGAACCGAGAACCGGTCCGATGCACGGCGTCCAGCCGAAAGCGAATGCCGAACCCAATACGAATGAATTGATGAGTTTTCCGCGTTCAAAAATATGCGGGACTTTCGGCCGCCATTCTCCGGCAAAAAAGGGCATTCTTAGGACATTAAGCATAAAAAGGCCGAATAAAATTACAAATAGACCGCCGATACGCGTGAGCCAGAGGCGGTACGGCGCCAAAACCATGCCGCCTACAAATGCGACCAAAGTTCCCATCGCGATAAAAATTAAACTGAAGCCCGCGATGAATGCGGCGCCGTTCAAAAATATTTTCCAACGGGTTCGGCTGGCTCGCGTCGGATTGTCCAAATCTTCAAGCGATACGCCGCTGATAAATCCGAGGTATGCCGGCAAAAGCGGCAGGGTGCAGGGGGCAAGAAAGGTCAGTATACCTGCAATGAAGGCCGGTATAACGAGAGGAGGCATGATTATCAGTATATCATTTGGAATGGGATTATATATAATATAAGGAGCGTGCGGTAAAAGAGCTGCCGTTTTATCTCGGCGTGAGCGGGCCGGCGTAGGGTTTTTCTTCGGCGCGGATTTTTTCAAGCTCTTTTTCGTAGTCAGTCAGAAAGCCCCCCACGTATTTTCCAAGCTCTTCTTTATTTTCAAAATCTTTCAGGAGGTCTATGTTTTTATCCTTCTTGATTCTTTCGGCTTCTTCCAGGCCCCACCTCCACG
>CAZVKF010000054.1:0-1959 GCA_964627585.1 uncultured Candidatus Saccharibacteria bacterium
GCCTTCAATAACCGCATTCAAAGAATTCCTCGCTTCGAGCAATATTCAGGTATCCCCGGAGCACGTTGAGAAAAGAGTTATACATTACGACCATCGCTATGCCGGCACGATTGATACGCTGGCGCTGATTGACGGTAGATTCGGCGTGCTGGACATAAAAACCTCGCAGGCCATATACCGCGATTACAACCTTCAGACATCCGCTTACATGGCTGCGATGCAAAACGAATTCCCGAATCTCCAGACAAGGTGGATATTAAGAATTGACCAGATACGCACCTGCTTTGCATGCGGGGCAACGCTTCGCGCAAAAGGCGGCAGGGAAAAAATCCGGGCAGCGAAAAACGGGGCTAAAAAGGCTCCGGTGTGAGCCGACGATGCCCATCAATGGTCAGATGTCACGGGCGTCATAGAATTGCAGGAATTCCCCTACTGGCATCAGGATTTCGAGGCCTTTTTGGCGGCTAAGAGATTATGGGAGTGGGAAAACGAATATTGGCTCAAAAAAATAGGGTATTAGGTTATCCGTGCCTTATAACCATCACATCTCCATCCTGCACCACATAATCCTTGCCCTCAATTCGCAGCCAGCCCTTCTGCCTCGCCTTGGCCCAATCCCCCACTTCCAATAATTTATCCCAGTGAATTACCTCGGCACGGATAAATTTACTCTCAAAATCGCTGTGAATCGCTCCGGCCGCCTGCGGCGCCCTGGAGTCCCGCTCTATTGTCCAGGCGCGAGTTTCATCTTCACCGGTAGTGAAAAAGCTCATGAGATTCAGTATTTCATACGCCTTGCGGATGAGCTTTGAAAAATCTATTGAGGAACTGTCCAAGGCCATTACGACATAATCGGCTCTCAATTCTTTTATGCGCGTCGTAAGATTTCCCGGGACGTCCTCTTCTTTGCCGTTCAAAAGATAAATCTGCGGCTTGGCGGTCAAAAGATTTAACTCTTTTATTCTACTATTCGCGCGAATTAGGGACATAATCTCCTCGGAACCGAAAAGCGTGTCGCCTTTTTCCAAACGCTCTTTGATGCGACGCAATTCATCGCGGTCCTGAATTGCCTGTTTGGCCCCGCTTTTTACTTCGGATTCGGCTTTGTCCAGACGCCTGCCCACCGCTTCCAAATCCTTCAAAACAAGCTCCGTGTTTATGATTTCAATGTCGCGCAACGGATCGACTCCCTGTTCAACATGTATAATTTCCGAATTCTTGAAACAGCGTACCACCTGTACAACCGCATTAACATCGCGGATATGGCTTAAAAACTGGTTGCCCAATCCTTCCCCCTTATAAGCGCCCTTAACCAGGCCGGCTATGTCGTAAAATTCAACGACTGCCGGAATTTTCTTTTTTGACTTACTCGCTGCCGCAAGTTTATCCAGCCGTTCGTCCGGAACCGGAACCACGCCGATATTCGGATCAATGGTGGCAAAAGGATAATTGGCGATATTCACCTCAATTTTCGTTAATGCCTTGAAGAGAGTTGACTTGCCGACGTTTGGCAAACCGACAATTCCTATTGAAAGTTTCATGAGTGGGAATTATAGCGCTTCTTCTATTTCCTGCAAGATTTTATCCGGCAACGGCTCTCCGGGTTTTGTGATTCCGGGATACCGCCATGCGCTAATTATCCTTGTCTCTTGTTGCTTATTTCTTGTCACTTTTTGAAACATCGCCCAAATCTCGTAAGGATGTTTTTTGCTTCCGGCAGATTGCATTGCGGCTGCGGTATTCGGAGCTATCCCCTGCTCTATTCTTTTCGGCGAATGCAGAATGCTCCGCACTTTCTGTTCGGAAAGGCGGTAAAATTTCATTTTGGCGCGGGCATGCTGTGTCCAATGGAAATCCATAATTTTATGATTTACCGCCTACTCTGCAGGGACGCAATCGCCAATTCCTCAAATTGGTCCCGCGGCAATTTCAATAAATCTATATTTGCCATATTACGTT
>CAZVKF010000054.1:1969-6157 GCA_964627585.1 uncultured Candidatus Saccharibacteria bacterium
ACGTTCCCTCGCGATTTCCCCAATAGTTTTTAAACCGACGTAGTACCCTCCTCGATAACGGTATAAATCTTTCGGATCATTGGACTCAAAAAATTCACGATTTTCACGGTAAAAGTTTTTTAAGGTAAATTCCGATAATTCTGCTTCTTTCTTCTTGCACTCTTCAAACCACTCATTCCTCTTTTTTATCGGAAGATAATCCGCCCATAATGCGTCTTTTTCGTCAATTTTCGCCATCTGCATACTCAAATAGGTTGCCAGGCCTTCAGTTATTAATTGTCTGGCCATAGAATATTTTTCGCTAATTGTTTTAAAGTAGAACTCCGGAACCGCCGAATAATGAATGGCGTGGACAATTTCGTGAGTAATAAATACATCCGACTCTTTTGCGGTTTTATAAGCTTCGATTGGAAGCCATACCATGAATTCTTTTTTGTATCGAAGGGCATGTCCGTTTGTGCAGTTCTGCCCGACAAATAAAACAATCTGCAATTTATCCGTCGGCAATCCAAACCCATTAAACTCCCGCTCAATATGCGGTAATCGCGCAATTATGGCTGCTGTTCTTTCTGCAACCTCTTTTTCTTTTAATATTGTATAAAAATATTTTCTGTCGGCCCAATATTGGAAATAGTGCTTAAATAGCTCGGGTAATGCCGCTTCATATTCAACCGGGCTTTGTTTCTTTAATATCGTTTTTATATATCCCCCCGTAAGATCAGTTATCTTCATGTTCTGGAATAATGACAACAAATTCTCCCTTAAGATGGTCACCTTGAAAATAACGCGATGCCGCTTCAAGCGTGCCGCTCCAAACTTCTTCATGGATTTTCGTCAACTCGCGCGATACGACAATGGAATGTTTGGGCGTTAAGGCGTTACAAAGCTGCGCAACGGTTTTCTGGAAGCGATGCGGCGATTCGTATAAGACGGCCGGCCATACTTTGAGTCCGGCTAATTGCTTAAAAAATTTTTCCCTCCCCTTTTTATGCGGCGGATAGCCAAGGAAAGTAAAGGACGACGCATCCAAACCGGATACCGACAAAGCAGCAACAAGGGCCGAAGGTCCAGGCAGGGGCGAAATCGCAACACCGGGCAGCTCGGAACGCAAATAAGCTACCAGACGGCTTCCGGGGTCGGAAATCGCCGGGGTTCCGGCGTCACTGACAAGTGCGACATTTTTCCCGCCCTTGAGCGTTTCCGCAATGTGACGGTATGCCGCATCCGAAGAATGCTCGCGGTATGAAAAAACCGGCTTTGAAATTTCATAATGATTGAGGAGCTTCCTTGTCACGCGGGTATCCTCGGCAAGAATAACGTCAACATTTCTTAAAATTTCCAACGCGCGGAGGGTTATGTCTTTCAGGTTGCCTATCGGCGTAGCGACTATATAAAGTACTCCTAGCATAGAAAAATTATAACCCCGCTGAAGCATATCGCCCAGCGGGGTTAAAACTAGAAAGAAATATCGAACATTACCGTCTGATTGGAATTGCCGTCTTTCACGTTGAAAAGAAATAGTTCTCCTCTCGAATGCGCGGAAAAATCAAATCCGGAAAAACTCCAAAGGCCCTCGGGAATCTCGCCCTGACTGCCGTACGTATTGGGCTTAAGAATCTGAACCGGACTCCCGTCAAACCAGCCGATGACATTCCGTTTTTCAATCCACTCGCGTTCATCCGGGGAAGTCGCCTGCTCCCTGCCCAGCGTTTCGGCGGTATGATAAAGGGCGCCAAGGCGCTTCTCGTTCACGAGAAACCTGAGACGTTCGGCCGGCGAAGATAATTTTGCATAAACGTCGAATCTTCCTCTCGGCAAAACGAAATGGGCATGGCCGGCATCGCCGAAAAATACGTATCGCGCCGCCCCCCTTTCTATCATCTCCGTAATATGCCGGCGCACTTCGTCAACAAATCTTTCCGGAACATTAACTTTTTCGCCGCCGATAATGGCGGTATAAACCATTCCGCCGTTGCCCCAATCCGACTTCACGGGATTCGGCAGGCGAACGCCGTGCGTATATTGATAGCGAAAGGCGTCTGCCAGCTCGGAGGCCGTAAAATACCACGCATTGCTGTCTCCGGTTTTGAGATAGGTCGCGGAAACCGCGGGCGGCATTTCGACCTTGCGCAGAAAATCGGGAGCGGCATAAACCATTCCGCATAAGATAAAAACGAACAGTGGCGCGAAAACGACTGCAATCTTTTTCATCGCATCCTCCTTTCGGTATAAAAGGCAAAATTCTCAAGGTACGACTCAAACTTTCCTTACCAGGAATAGAGTCGACGGCCCTGAGAGCCTTGCCCTTTTCTTTCTATAAGGTTGGCTTTATTATACACGGCTTCGGCGAAAAAGTCAACTAAGGTTAAAATTGACGGGTGGCGCGAAATAAGTAGTATATTTATATATGTTTAATTTCGAAAAATTATTTGATTCAGCCAAAAAGCTGGCCAACCGGAAAGAGAAATTCTCCGTTGAAGAGATCTACCAGAAATATATTGCCGGGGAAATTAGCCAGCCGGAACTATTCGCCACGCTCGATCCTGGGGATATTGAATCTTTTATAAAGCATCACCATCTGACTAAAGAAAAACTTGCTTCATCCGACGACAGAAAAATCACTTTCAAGCTCAATCAATTAGATAATGCGATCGAACGCGGATTGGAAAAGCCGGTTCGCGAGGCGCATGGCGAAATAGTAACGAAGGTCTGGAAACCGCCGCAGGACTAATTATCTCTCTCCCGGTCGTCGCCCGCGGCGCGGAATACTTAAATGAATTTTCAGTACCTCGGATATTTCACCGGATTTATCAAAAGGTTTTTCCGCAATCATGCGGAATGTGCCGCGCCCGAAAGTGTCGTCAATCAAACGTCCGACCTTTTGCATGGAACCGCTGAAATAAGCGTTATAAAATAAAGCTTTTATTTCATCGGGTTTATCTTTATATTCAGCGCTGTGTTTGCTTAAAGCCTCAGCTATAAATTGGAAAAGTTTCTGCTCTTCCGACGGCCTGAGAGCTTCTGCAACCGATTCCTCGTCCTTTGTCCATTTTTCCCGGCTGTCGGCTTTTATCAACTTCTCGGTGATTTCAGCCGCGAGTTCGTCCGTTATTCCCTCATCCAGTTGGTTAAACAGCACTTTATGCGGCCGGCCTAATTTAAAAATGGTTAATCCGGAACGATGCACGTCAATTCCTGAAGATCTTTTTTTATATGCCTGAAGGGAACGGAACGCCTTGGCATGAAGCAATTCGTGGCTGATGGTATTTACAAATTCCGCCTGATTTTCATTCTTCTGCCACACGCTTTTATACCACAGCAGAATGATATTTTTTTCCGGAATATATTCGGCGACCGGCAATTCATCGCCTTCCTTGGTATCGGTTTCTTTTAAAACCAACGATTTAAAATCCGGACCCCTCAAAAAGGCGACCGACGTATCCTGTTTCAATGTATCGGGATCGGGTATTTCATATTTATCCAGAACCTCAAGGATAGATTCTTTTATATATTCAAGCAGGCGGCCTTGTTCGGGAGTCGGCTCAATGACCTTCCTCTCAAGCTTGTTTAAAAACTTTTCTTTTTCTTCGGCGTGTATCTTTTTCGCTATTTCAAAATCCTCCGGCGCAAGGCGGTAATTTATTATCTTTTCTTCGGTTTCGTTTTCGCGGCTTGCGGCCTCGAATTTTGGGGTTGATTCCTTCATGCCACGATATTCTACCATAAATAGGACAAAAGTGCAAAGAATCTGTTATAATTATTAATAAATGACGAATATTCTAAAAAACCCCTACTGGCTCATCGTCGGTCTAATTATAATCGTCCATTTCGCCGTAAGCTGGAATGTGTCGCTGCAGGAGTCGGCCGTCATGGATGAATTGGCTCATATTCCGGCCGGATATTCTTACATAAAATATTTTGACTATCGTTTGAATCCTGAACATCCGCCCCTGATGAAAGCCCTCGCCGCAGCGCCCCTTCTTTTCGGCAACCTCCGTTTTCCTGCCGACAGTACGGCGTGGACGAATGACGTCAACGGCCAGTGGACGATGGGTACTCAATTCCTTTATGGGTCCGGAAACGACGCCGACTGGATTATAAAATGGTCCCGTCTGCTTCCGATATTGATTACCCTGCTTTTGATTTTTTACATATATCTTTGGTCATCCGAACTGCTCGGAAAGCGGT
>CAZVKF010000055.1:0-6014 GCA_964627585.1 uncultured Candidatus Saccharibacteria bacterium
CGAACCCCATCCATGTCGTCAGGCCGAAAAACATCGAATACATCAAAAAGAATTATCTCGCAGGAGCGCTGCAATCATCCGGCATCGCCGTCGGTTTGCCGTGGGAAGAAGAAGGAAACAGCGAGGTGGGCCATCTCACCATAGGCGCCGGAAAAGTCATTTATCAGCATTTTCCGAGAATTACTCTTGCGATTCGCGACGGCAGCTTCTTCAAAAACGGAACGCTTCTAAAGGCCGCGGAGCACGTAAAAAATAACGGTTCTGCGCTGCATCTCATCGGCTTACTAAGCCGCGGCAATGTCCACTCTTCATTCGAACATTTGGAGGCGCTTATCGCATTTGCGGCAAAAGAAAACTTGCCGCGGGTAAAACTGCATCTCTTCACTGACGGCAAAGACAGCCCGCCCAAATCCGCTGCAGAGCTTATTGAAAACTTGAAAAAAATAATCCTTAAATCAGGCAATATTGCCCTCAGCAGCATCGGAGGCCGCTACTATGGCATGGACCGCGATCAGCACTGGGATAGGACCGCTGACGCCTACGAAGCGATTGTGGGCAAAAGACGTCCTGCCGCCGGCGGACCGAAGACGCCCGAAGAACATATCCTGAATTCATACAGAAAAAACCTCTCCGATGAATTCATCGAGCCGTTTTCATTCGATGAACAAACTCCGATGCGCGACGGCGACGCCATAATTTTTTTCAATTTTCGCGAAGACAGCATGCGCCAGGTCGTCGAAACGTTTATAAATCCGGAATTCGATAAATTTCAGGCGCTACCGCTGCAGAATCTCTTTATCGCCACTATGACGCAATATTACGAAAAGAAGTTCCATCTGCCCGTGGCATTCCCTCCGGAACAGATTACTAATCCGCTCGGAAGAGTGCTGGCCGAAAACGGCAAACAACAGCTTCGCATTGCGGAGACGGAAAAATACGCCCACATTACCTACTTTTTCAACGGCTTCCGCGATGCGCCGTTCCAAAACGAATACCGGATACTTGTCCCCTCCAAAAACGTTCCTCGGCACGATGAACATCCGGAAATGATGGCGCAGGAAGTGACGGGTCGCGCCATAGAATCCATAAACGAGAAGGGGTTTGATTTTATTCTCATCAACTACGCGAACCCCGACATTATAGCGCACACCGGAAACTACGACGCCTGCCTGAAAGCCGTGCAAACGGTGGATGACGTAATCGGCCAGCTTATGAAAGCGGCACTGGAACAAAACTGCGCGCTCATCCTTACCTCGGACCACGGCAACATGGAACGGGTCATGGACCCGCTCACGGCCGTTCCCGAAACCAAGCACGATCCCAATCCCGTCCCGGTTTACGTCGTCGCCCAAGAATTCAAAAGGGTAAAAAACGAAGCAGCGGTGCGTATGTCGGAGAAAGAAGTTTCTGGGATTCTGGCAGACGTCGCTCCTACGATTCTTGCGCTTATGAATATTCCGAAACCGGTTGAGATGACCGGCCAGAATCTTTTGCCGCTGCTTTATTAGCTTTTAGAATGCTCATTGCGATTGTAAATAAAATAGAAAAAGCTCCACATGAGCCGGGTGTCTACATTTTTTACGGGAAAAACAAAAAATCGCTTTATATCGGAAAGGCCTCCGACCTAAGAACGCGGCTCAGAAACTATCTTAAAATCAGCGACTACAAAACTGAACTTCTGGCCAAAGAAGCGCGGAATCTTAAGCTTATCGTTTTACGTTCCGAAATTGAAGCGCTGCTTGAAGAATCGCGCCTTATCAAGACATTGAAGCCGCGATACAACATTATCTGGCGCGACGACAAAAGCTATTTTTACGTGGCGATAACCAAAGAGAGGTTTCCAAAAATTTTTATCACACATCGGCATCTAAAAACTAAAAGCTCTAAGCTGAAAACTGATTATATCGGTCCGTTCACTGAAGGACGGCCTCTGCGCTCGGCATTAAAGCTCCTGCGCCGGCATTTTCCGTACTGTACCTGTCTCGCGCCTCATCTGCGACGCTGCCTTAATGCGGAAATTGATAACTGTTTGGGATTCTGCTGCCGGAAAAACATTGCTCCGACGGAAAATGAAATTAAAAAATATAAAAAGAACATCAGAGTGATCAGATCATTCCTGTTAGGCGAATCGCGAAAGATGGCGTTCAAAAACCTCTCCTCCGAAGAAAGGCAGGCCGTAGAAAATATTCTTGCTCACCGGGAATTTCTTGAAGAAATCGCGGAGCATCAACGACCGGATGTTGACGGCCGGATGCCGCAAATTTCCCGCGCAGAATGTTATGACATCTCGCATCTTGCCGGCAAAGAAGCGGTTGGCGCAATGACCGCATGGCTCGAAGTGAGCGGGACATGGATTGCGGATAAAAATTTATGGAGGAAATTCAAAATAAGGTCTGCCCCACCAAGCGACGACCCGGCCGCGATGAAAGAAGTCGTAACGCGCCGCCTGAATCATCCCGAATGGCGGTATCCCGATCTCATCATAATTGACGGCGGCATTACTCAACTGCGCGCGGCGCAAAAAGCACTAGAAACCCTTAAAGCTAAAAGCTATAAGCTAAAAACTATGAAGGTGATTTCTTTCGCCAAACCGCAAAAAACAGTATGGGGCTGGGCCAACGCGAAAGAAACGCCACTCGCCTCCCTGCCCGAAAATATCCAAAAACTAATTCTAAAAGCCATCGCCGGAACTCATAAATTCGCCATCACCTACCACAGAAATCTTAGGCGAAGGATGTTTCTAAAACTTTAGGTCTTTCTCAGCCCGATCCACACTTCCTCATCGCCCATCTTTGTAGTTACTTCCGCGTCAAACTTTTCGGTCTTGCCGAACCGAATGTCTTTCGCATTTACGTCTTTCATAATCTCTTTCTTGCGCAGTTCAACCGCGCGCTTTATCTCTTGGGGCAATTCCGCCATAAGAAAAATCACGTCTTTCGGCTGAAGGCCGGCATCATGCCTCAAGCCCTGCACCGCGCGCACGAATTCGCGCACCAAGCCCTCTTGTTTAAGTTCCGGCGTAACAATCGTATCCAATTCAACCCCTTCTTTAATCCTCGGATCGAAAATAATTTTTTTAACGTTAATTTCGTCTCTTAAAATTTCTAAAAGTTCTTTGTTATCCTTAATTCTTAATTCTTTATTCTTAATTCTCAATGCGGTGAGCGGCTGGCGCACCTTTATTTTCACTTCTTCCCGTTTTGCAAGCGCAATACTCGCTAACTCTCGCACTTCTTTCATCTGCACGAGCAATTTATTGTCTATTAACTTTTTATCGGCGCTCGGCCAATCCTCTAAATGAACGGACAATTGACGATTGACGGTTGACAATTGACCTTTTAACGACTGATGCAGTGCCTCCGAGAAAAAAGGAATAAATGGCGCAGTAAGTTTACTAAGCTCAAAAATCGCCTTGCCCAAAACCGCGGAAGCGACTTCATGGTCCTTTTTACTCTCCGGATGCTGAAACCTTCGCCGCGACCTGCGGATGTACCACCGCGAAAGATCGTCAACCAGCGCTTCAATGAGACGCGCGCCTTCTCCGATTTCGTATTTTTCTAGATTTTTAGCTACGCCCAACATCGTTTCATGCAAACGGGCCATAATCCATCGGTCCAAAACGGATAAGTTTTTGGTTTTGAGTTTTAAGTTTTTGGTTTTGATTGCGTAGGTTTCATAGAAAACGTACGAATTATAAAGCAGCGCGATAAATCTTCGGTACGTCTTGCCGAGTTCCGCCTCGTCAAAACGTTTTGGCTCGCCGGGCGGATTCACGGTATAGAAATACCAGCGCAGTACGTCAACTCCGTATTTCTGAATCATTTGCCATGGATCCACCACGTTTCCTTTCGACTTCGACATTTTCTGGCCGTATTTATCCAAAATGAGACCGAGCGAAATTACATTGCGATAAGGAACGGGCCTGTTCAAAAGCGTCGCAACCGCAAGAAGGGTATAAAACCAGCCGCGCGTCTGATCGATGGCTTCGCAAATATAATCTGCGGGGTACAACTTAGGATAGTAGTCGGCTGCGAAGGGCATGGCGCCGGAATCAAACCATACATCAGCAACTTCTTTTACTCTCATCATCCTTTCTCCGCATTTCCGGCATTTCAGGTGTATTTCGTCAATAAAAGGACGGTGGATGTCTATATCGCCATCCGGATCGTAAGGGAAATTATCAAACGGAATTTCACGCACTTCTCCGAACTGCGGATAAGAAAGCTGCAGTATCCGCTCCGGAACGAGATGGCGCGCCGCTCCCTCCAAAACCCACAACGGATCGCCGTGACTGATAATCAACGCTGTTTTATTCCGCATCGCAGCATATATCTCACGCAGAAAGGCAAATGTCCTTCGCTTAACGTCGGAAAGGTTTTCTCCTTCGGGGGGACGTTTGAAAAATTCTTCAAGCGGCGAGGAGAAAAACCGTTTGTGCTCTTCAACCGTCCGCCAATTGAAAATGCCCGCGTCCAATTCGCCTAGACGATCGTCAACAACCACTTTCGTCTTTCCGCCGAATTCTTTCGCGATGATACTCGCGCTATCGCGCGTACGTTCGTATGGCGAGACGTAAATTACATCGAGTTTCCCCTTAAGTCGGCGGCTTAATTTTTGCGCGGCGGCCTTAACCTGAGCCCCGCCGTCCGGAGTAAGACGCGATGCCTTGCTTCCGCGTTCCGGTCCGGAGGCGATTACTTCTTCGGGCGCCACATTGTGATCCGCAATGCCGTGCCGCATTATAAAAATCCTGTTTCCGGTCCACCGCAAGCGGTTCAGGTCGGGAAGACCGCCTACAACTTCCAAATGCCCTTTATTGCATTGCCAAATCGGCAGCGGCGTCCCCCAATAACGGTTGCGTGAAATGGCCCAGTCCTTCACCTCTTTTATCCATTCGCCGAAGCGGCCCTCTTTAAGATGCGCCGGAATCCAATTGATTTTTTTATTTGCGCCGGAAAGGTTTTTTCGCAAACGGCTCATTTCGATAAACCATGATAACCTGGCAAAATAGAGGAGCGGCGCAGAGCATCGCCAACAAAAAGGATATTCGTGTTCAATCGTGTCCGCCTTCCAAAGAAGACCGCGGCGTTCCAAATCGGCGATAATGTCGCCGTCCGCTTCTTTTACGAATTTATTTTTGCCGGGATATTCTCCGATGACTTTGCCGCCGTCGTTAACGGTCACGAGAACTTTCCGGTAATCAAACTCTTTCCCAAGCATTTTCTGAAAAATCATCAGATCGTCTTCGCCGAATGCCGGAGCGATATGTACGAAGCCCGTACCTTCTTCCGTGGAAACGAAATCGGCGCCTAAAACAGTAAAAAGTTTTGAGTTTTGAGTTCTGAGTTCTGAGTTTTTATATAATGGTTCATATTTTAAACCTATCAATTTTTTACCGGAAAGTTTTTCAACGACTTCAATACTCCGGCTACCGTCAACTGGCGGCGCGCTGTAAGACCACAAATACTCATTGCCTGACTTATATTTCGTATAGATTAACGACGGGTTCACGGCAATGGCCATATTCGCCGGCAAGGTCCAAGGCGTCGTCGTCCAAACGAGCAAGTAGCTTTTAGCTTCTTTTAGAGGAAATTTTACGTATATAGAAGGGTCTTTGGTCTTTTTGTAAACTCCCGGCTGGCCAAGCTCGTGCGAAGAGAGCGGCGTCTGGCAGCGCGGACAAAATGGAACGATTTTATACGATTGTTTCAATAAGCCGCGCCCGGAAATCTCTTTAAATATTTCCCACAGTTTTTCGATATAAGAATTTTCATAAGTGATATAGGGATTTTTAAGGTCGAGCCAAAAACCTATGCGCTCGGTCAATTTTTCCCAATCGTCTTTGTACCGCCATACGGATTCTTTCGCTTTCGCATTGAACTCGGCGATGCCGAATTTCTCGATCTCCTGTTTATTTTTACTGCCGAGCTCCTTTTTCGCCGCGATCTCAACCGGCAGGTCGTGCGTATTCCCTCCTGCACGCGGCGGCACGTGCTAACCCCGCATAGCTTTGT
>CAZVKF010000056.1:0-3278 GCA_964627585.1 uncultured Candidatus Saccharibacteria bacterium
TCACAAGGGCATCGATCTTGGGGGACCGATCGGAACGAATGTATTTGCCGCCGAAGACGGCATCGTTATAAATGTCGGGGATCAAGACAAATTCTGCCCCAGAGGCGCCTATGGAAAGTTTATAGTCATAAAACACTATAACGGCCTTACAACCTTATATGGACATCTTTCCATGCAAGTTGTAACGATAGGCCAACGAGTAAAACGGGGCGATTCAATAGGTTATGTCGGCCGAACCGGTTACGCGACGGGACCTCATCTTCATTTCACCGTTTTCGCAAACAACACCTTAAATCCGGCAAGGCCCGGATTTCCGGAAGGCACGCAGCCATCGAGAGTGTGCGGACCGATGCCGGTCGGCGGCGACCTGAACCCTCTGCAATATCTGTAAATGAGCATCATTGAAGACCGGTCAAAATGGAATAAAGAAATTCTTAATCAAGAGGGTTCTTTCCTCCAATCGTGGGAATGGGGTGTTCTTCAGGCAAAACTCGGCAAAAACGTAATAAGATTGGCCGAACCCGGAATTTGCGGCTCCATCTTGATACACGATCTTCCGTTGCGTCACAGCTATTTTTATATACCGCGCGGGCCAATCGGCTCCGGAATTCTTTCTCCGGAATCATTCGGGGTCTTTATAAATTCAGCCCAAAAGAATACCGGTCAAAGACGCCCTATTTTCTTAAGAGTCGCGCGCGCGGCAGAAGATACTACGTAAAACAGGGAAAAAATCAAACAATGCGGACTCCGAATAACAAACGCCGTTCAGCCGCAAACTACGCTCCTTTTGGATCTAAGCAGGAATAGTGAATCGCTGCTTGATGATATGGAACACGACACGCGCTACTCCATACGCGTTGCTGAACGCCGCGGCGTACGAATAATTAGATTCCGAAATCTCCAGGAGAAACAAGCGATATTTGAAGAGGTCTGGAAACTCTTACTGGAAACAAACCTGCGCCATGGACTTACCATGTATCCAAAAGAGTACTATCTTCAAGTCGCGCTTCTCGACGGCGATTGCCGTTCTGAAATTATCCTCGCGCAATATGAAGGGAAGTACATCGCGGCGGCAATAATCGTATTTTTCGGCAAAACAGCGACGTATCTCTATGCGGCCTCGGCAAACGGTTACGGCAAATTTAATGCCCCGACTCTTCTTTTGTGGCATTCGATCCTTGAAGCCAAAAACAATCATTGCGGCATATTCGATTTTTGGGGGATCAATTCTAAAAATAAAAATTGGTCCGGCATTACCGCCTTTAAAAAAAGTTTCGGGGGGCAGGAGGCGCGCTATTTAGGAACCTGGGATTTCGTTTTTGACAAACTGCGGTATTTAGGATACCAAGTTGCCCAACGGTTGTTCAAATGAAAAAGGTTATAAAAAAATTTACTCCGCAATTTATAATTTCGGCTTATCACTGGCTGAAAGCGTACACCGCGGCTTTATTTTACGGCTTACCGTCCGCCAAAATGATCATTGTCGGCGTTACCGGCACTAAAGGAAAATCTTCAACGGCAAACTTCATTTGGGCCGGCCTTAATAGCGCTAACGTAAAAACCGGACTGATATCCACCGCGAATCTAAGGATCGGCAGACGAGAGTTTTTGAATCAGTACCACATGACTATGCCAAGCCCATTCGCGCTTCAAAGATTTCTGAAAGAATGCCTGCGCGAAAATTGTAAAGTCGCGATCATAGAGGCCACATCCGAAGGAATAAAACAATGGCGGCATAAAGGTATTTTATTTGATATTCTCGTTTTCACGAATTTAACTCCGGAACATATTGAAGCGCACGGTTCATTTGAGAAATATCGCGAAACAAAACAAGTTATTTTCGGCGAATTATCGAGACAGGGTTATAAATCCATTGTTCCATTCGGCCATATTCCAAAAGCAATAATAGGAAACGCAGATTCTCCGGAAATAAAAAACTTTATGAAATTTCCGGCGGATAAAAAGATAACGTTCGGCATACATACACCGGCCGATATAAAAGCGGAAAGTGTCGAAGAAAATGAAGGCAAGGTTTCGTTCGTTGTTGACAATGCCAAGATAAATTTGAAAATATTGGGCTTATTTAATATTTATAACGCCTTGCCGGCATTGGCTGCAGCCCGTATTTTAAATCTGGAAACCGAAAAGGTTGTGCGGGGGCTTGAAGATCTCCGGATGATTCCCGGACGCATGGAGATAATCCAGAGCAAACCTTATTTTGTCGTTGTCGATTATGCGCATGAAAAAGAGAGCATTACTGTTGCTATAAATACCGGCAGAAATATCTTGGGGAAAAATGGAAAACTTATACTTCTTTTGGGTGCGGAGGGCGGGGGCCGTGATAAAACTAAAAGAAAAGTTATGGGTGAGCTGGCCGGCAGAAAAGCGGACATTGTGGTCATTTCTAACGTCGACCCTTATGACGACGATCCTTTAGAAATTATCAACGGGATTGCCGAAGCGGCCATTGCGGTTGGCAAAAAAGACCGGATCGATCTCTTTCGCATCCCGGACCGCAAAGAGGGGATTGCATGTTGTTTACGGTTAGCAAGGCCGGGCGACGTAGTCATGATTACGGGCAAGGGCGCTGAACAATCGTTAGTCATCGGTAATAAAAAAATTCCCTGGGACGATCGAGCAATTACTCGCCAAGAATTAAAAAAAGTGGTATAATGAAAATAATGAAACCCTCGTATTTTTATATTGCAATTTTAACGGCTTTTCTTTTAAGTCCGGCCGTTGCTGCGGCGCAAACACAAGAAACGGGACTAAAAGAAATTTTTACCATCGTTCCGAAGCCGTTTATAGATCTATTTAATACTTTTAATAAAATCAATCTGGATTTTCCGCAATATGAGCTGCTGCGACGCACGACAACGAAGTACCTGCCGCAGTCAAAAGAAGGCCTCTCAGACATATTTGGGGGCGTATCCGATATCTTTAACCGTGTAAACGGCCTTATGGAGAGCAAATTCGGGGTCGGCCTTGCAAACATAATCAAAGCAATAGGAAACGTGCTTATATGGCTATTGGAGCTGTTGGCGCGGTTAATTAGATTGGGATTGGGTTACTTAAGCAAATGAAAATTAAAGGCAGAAGTTATATGACGCAAAATGTATATTGGGCGACATATGTAATTTATAAAATAAGCCGGTAAGGTACTATCCTCTGCCGGCTTTGAATATATATTATATGTTAAGCGACGTGGAATTGCGGAACTGCTTTCAGCACGCCTGGAAGGGATACAATCTCCCGAGAAACCAAGTCCTGCAATTCTT